>NZ_JAKKRO010000028.1:0-61011 GCF_025654235.1 Shewanella sp. SM32
GTGCGATAAGGCTATTCAATAAATTCCCTTATGTACGTAAAAAGCTATGGGGCAATAGCTTTTGGGCCAGAGGTTATTTTGTAGATACAGTAGGTGTTAATGAAGAAATCATTAGACGATATGTGCGCCATCAAGATAAACAAGATCAGGAACATGAGGCTCAATTGTCGTTGCAGATGATGTAGTTTTTGGAATAGCCCCTTCCAGGGGCAAGTCAAAGCCGCCTTCTAAGAAGGCGGATTCTTTACTCTTAAGCGATTACAGGTTAGCGTTCGTGAGGTTCTATGAATGATCAAAAAAATACGGCACAGGTAGGGCTGGGATTAAGACGAGAAATGCTCAGTGAATTTTGTTTACAGGTGCCTGATGCTATTAATTTTTTTGAAGTGGCGCCTGAGAATTGGATGACCTTAGGTGGTAAATTTGGCCGCCAATTTCGTGAGTTGACTGAGCAACATACTTTCTACTGCCACGGTTTGAGTTTATCCATTGGTAGCCCTGAACCTTTAGATCTCGCGTTTGTAAAAAATATCAAAACCTTTATGGATTTACACCAAATCCAAGTCTATTCCGAACATTTAAGTTATTGCTCAGGGCAAGGTCACTTATATGATTTAATGCCTATCCCTTTTACCTGCGCTGCGGTGAAGCATGTGGCGGCGCGGGTCAAGCAAGTAGAAGATATTCTAGAGCGGCCGCTTATTTTAGAAAATGTGTCTTTTTATGCCGCTCCAGGTGCGCAAATGACAGAACTTGAATTCGTTAATGCCGTGCTGCAAGAAGCCGATTGTAAACTGCTACTGGATGTGAACAACATCTATGTGAACTCGATAAACCATCAATACGATGCCGATGCCTTTTTACAGGCCATGCCGACGGAGCGCATCGCTTATCTGCATATTGCTGGGCACTACAAACAAGCTGAAGATCTGCTCATTGATACCCATGGCGCCGCCATTAACGATCCCGTCTGGACATTATTACAGCGCTGTTATGCCTTGCATGGGGTAAAACCGACCTTGCTTGAGCGTGACTTTAATTTGCCGACAACCGCTGAATTGTTGCTCGAGATAAATCAAATTCACGCTTATCAAATGGCGGCGTCCAGCTCCCATGCCCAAAATAGTGCTCATGCCGTAAAGAGGAGCGCCTAATGGATTTTAAGCAAGTGCAGCAATCCTTTATCGATTATATCCGCGATCCCTCTTCGCCATTGCCCGCGGATACTGATGTCCGGCGTATGCAGGTTTACCGCGAGTTATTTTTTAATAATGTGCTGGGATTTGTGTCGAACGGCTTTCCCGTGCTTAAAAGTTTGTATTCTGAGGAGGAATGGCTGACTTTGGTGCAGCGTTTTTTCAGTCAACATGATTGCCAATCGCCGATTTTTATCGACATCGCGGGCGAGTTTTTAGATTTTTTACAGCAGGAATATCAACCCACGGCGAATGATCCTGTTTTTATGCTCGAATTAGCGCACTATGAATGGCTAGAGTTGGCCGTCGCGGTCGCACAGGCGAGTGAGGATGAATCTCAACTCAGCTCAGCGCAAATGTCGACGCAGACTTTATGTTTGTCGCAGACAGCGAGGGTAGCGCAGTATCATTTTGAGGTGCAGCACATTCGTCAGGATTATCGTCCGCAGCAACAACTCGATACGCCAGTGTTTTTTTGTCTCTATCAAGATGCCGATTGCGAAGTGTGTTTCCTACAGTTAAATCCCTTAAGCGCACAGGTGCTGGCATTTCTTCAAGCTCAAGGCCAAGCGGTTTTTAAAGAGATAGTTGATTGGTTAACAATCACTTACCCTCAAATGGCGCCAGAGATTATTGAGCAAGGTTGTATGCAGTTACTCGAGCAATTAGCGGCCAAAGGGATAGTGCGCGGACGTCAGTCTTAAGGTTGGGATAATTGCCGAAATAAATGCAATAACCCTACATTTAGAGGGTTTTTATTAATTTGACAAACCGCTACAATGTCGGCCGTTTTGTGATCTCAATCACTGTACGATTCCTGCGCACTTATACTTGCACATACTAGAGGAGCTGTAATGAGTAGTCAGCCGTTCAAAGACCCATTTAATTTTTTGTATTTTATTGGTTTTATTTTAGTTTTACTGTTGCCGACTCTGCCAGCAAGTCTGTCTTGGTTAAAGCATTTAGGTTTAATTTAAGCGAGCGTTAATCTCTAGCGCGTAGCCTATTGGCCACTCTTCGAGTGGCTTTTGTTTTTCCGATAAAGGGCATTTAAACCTATGGTATTAAAGCGCGGATTATTTTTACTGTTAGGCTTAACCGCTTTAGTCTTAGGTTTAGTTGGTATCGTGCTACCGATATTGCCGACCGTGCCTTTTATCTTGCTTGCTGCCTTTTGCTTTGCCCGCTCGAGTGAACGTTTACACCATTGGTTGATGACACATCCCTGGTTTGCCGACGCCTTAACCCAGTGGCAAGAGCAGCGAGCAATGCGTAAGGGATTGAAACGCAAAGCCATGATAGTTAGCGCACTCAGTTTTAGTCTCAGTATTATTGTGGTCCCTATCCTTTGGGTAAAAGGTCTGCTGTTTGTCATGGCATTGGTCCTACTTTGGTATCTTAAAGGTATACCTGAAATAGAGGGATGATTGAGTTATTAGATGGGCTCAAGTGCTGTGACTGAAAGTTTAGTCGTGTTCTTGTTGAGGCTATTTAACTGAGAGCCAACAGGGTTTGATCTAAGGCACAAATTGATAACCTTTCCATCACTTGTGCATTGTGATTGTTGCAACTAAAACTAAAGCGGCATAAGCTTTGTCCGACTTTCGACAATGCGTCCACCCAGTGTGGACGTTTTGTTTTATACCGCCACCGCTAGGTTGGTGAATTGATTAAGTAACTTATTAAGCAAATATGATGGCTATGAATACAGAAACCTTATCCTTGATAAAGCAAAGCATTAAAACGATTCCTAATTATCCTAAGGAAGGGATTTTATTTCGAGATGTCACCAGTTTGCTTGAGAATGCAGCAGCCTATAAAGCGACCATCGACTTGTTAGTTGAACATTATCGTGGTCAAGGCTTTACCAAAATTGTGGGCACTGAAGCCCGTGGTTTCTTATTTGGTGCTCCGTTGGCTTTAGAATTGGGTATCGGTTTTGTACCTGTGCGTAAACCCGGCAAATTGCCGCGTGCAACCATCAGCCAAAGCTATGAACTGGAATACGGTCACGATAGCCTAGAAATTCATACTGATGCGATTAGCGCAAATGACAAAGTGCTCGTTGTTGACGATTTACTCGCCACTGGCGGTACTATCGAAGCGACCGTTAAACTGATCCGCCAACTCGGCGGTGAAGTTAAACATGCGGCCTTTGTGATCTCATTACCTGATTTAGGTGGTGAAGCACGTTTAACCGCATTAGGGCTTGAGTTGGTTAAACTTTGTGAGTTTGAAGGCGAATAAATCTGCAGCTAAAGGCGCCTTGGGATAGTTTGATGGCATGTCAAATCATGGCATGTTATCTTTCAAAGTTCTCGGGGCGCATGCTCCCGCTTTTGTATCACATACTCTGGGGAGTTCCATGTCATATCAGGTGTTAGCCAGAAAATGGCGCCCTGCCACATTTGATCAAATGGTTGGCCAAAGCCATGTTTTGCATGCCTTGACCAATGCGTTGAGCCAGCAGCGCTTACACCATGCTTACCTGTTTACGGGAACGCGCGGTGTCGGTAAAACCAGCTTGGCGCGACTCTTTGCCAAAGGCTTAAACTGCGAACAAGGTGTGACAGCGACTCCCTGTGGTGTTTGCGGCAGCTGTGTGGAAATCGCCCAAGGCCGTTTTGTCGATTTGATTGAAGTTGATGCCGCATCTCGCACTAAGGTCGATGATACCCGCGAGCTGTTAGACAATGTGCAGTATCGCCCGACCCGTGGCCGTTTTAAGGTTTATCTCATCGACGAAGTGCATATGCTGTCGCGCAGCAGTTTTAACGCATTGCTAAAAACCTTAGAAGAACCCCCCGAGCACGTTAAATTTCTTTTGGCGACAACTGATCCACAGAAACTACCTGTGACTGTGTTATCCCGTTGTTTGCAATTCAATTTAAAAAGCCTGACCCAAGGCGAAATTGGCACTCAGCTCAATCATATCTTGACCCAAGAGCAGTTTCCCTTTGATGCAGAAGCCCTAAAATTGCTGGCTAAAGCTGCCAATGGCAGTATGCGTGATGCCTTGAGTTTGACAGATCAAGCCATCGCCTTTGGTGGCGGTAATGTGATGCTTGGCCAAGTGCAAACCATGCTTGGCAGTATTGATGAGCAGCATGTAGTTGCCTTGCTTAACGCCTTAACCGATGCCGATATTGGTGTGTTAATGCATACCTGTGCCCAAGTGCTTGCGTACGGCGCAGATGCCCAAGAAGTGCTACGCAGTTTACTTGAGTTGTTACATCAAATTACCTTGACCCAATTTGCCCCCGCTTGCGCGCAGCAATCCTTGTATAGCGCACAGATTCGCGCCTTTGCCGAACAGCTTAAGCCGGAACAAGTGCAGCTTTATTATCAGATTTTATTAACCGGCCGCAAAGATTTACCCCATGCACCAGACCCTAAATCGGGTCTTGAGATGGCACTATTACGCGCTGTGGCGTTTGTGCCTGAAAAGCCGGTAAAGCGCTGGCAGCCTGATGCTGTCGCTGAGATCAGTTTATCCGAAGGGCAAACGCCAGTTGCGACAGCGCAAGCTCATGATGTAAAAGAACAAAAGTTTGCTGAGCCACATACTGCGGAACAACTGCCTGCTGAAAAAAAAACGGTATTAATTGAGCCCACCGTAGCGAGTCAGGCTGAAACTGTTCAAACCGCTGCCGTTGAGGCGACATGTGAGCTTGTTGATGTAGTAGAACATGAGTTTGGATCTGAACTTGAAGCGGATGCGGCGTTAATCGCTGAGCAGGCGATTATCTTAAGTCAGGCCCAGAGTCAGGGATTTAACAATGACATCTTGAATACCAGCACAGTGAATGCCGAGGCTAAATCTCAAACGGTATCAACCGTTCAAGCGTCTCTTATACACACTTCAGAATCCGTTGCTGGTATCGAGGCATCGGTTGTTTGTATTGATACTCAGAATATTCAAGAAATTGAATTAGTCACAACAGCTTCCGAACTGAGTCGAGTGAATACGGCAGAGCCTGAAACTGCTGTCAATTCAACAGCGGTTGAGTGTGGTGACAGTGTAGATAAAGCACTTTTTGATAAAGACCCTGCTGCAGAGAGCATCTTCGATAACAACATCGATAACAACGCGTTTGAGCTAGGGCATGATGCCAATCGCCTTCATGGAAATGAAGCTGAGCATTCATATCCAGCGATAGGGGATTATGCCCTAGAGTCAGCTCCGCTTGATTCCTATCAAGACGTTTATGCTGATTTCTCCTCTGGCGCTTATAATGATGATAACTTTAACCATGGCTTTGATTCGCAAGAGGCTATAAATTCTGTTGATGTGCAAAGTTCTGTAGGTGTTTCAAACGCTGCAGGCATGCAAGCTTCTGCTGATCGTCAGTCAGCACCTGTGGCTCAAGTCTTCACTCAATCACAGATCTCAGTATCAGATTCAATACAAGAGCAAGCGCTACAACAAGCCGCTTCTGTATCCTTAGCCGACGATGATATTCTCTCAGCGGTGTTGGCGGCGCGGGATTCGCTGCTATCTGATCTTGACGCCTTAAGTGCTAAGGACGGTGATGAAAAAAAGTCGTCATTGGACTCAAAACTTAAGACGCCAAACACTAAATCACATGGTGTAACCTTACCTAAATCGGTGACTAAAATTGAAGCGAGTCAGCCAAGTGTGGCATTTTCTGTTGATCCAGCATCTGACTTAGACCCTGATTTAGCGATAGATTTTGATGATGACTTCGACTTAGATCTTGAGCCTATCGAGCTGCACCAAGCAGTATCTTCAGTCGTCATCTCAACTGGAATTGTCTCTGAGAAGCCTGTCAAACCGTCTGCTACATATGATCGTCCGCCTTGGGAGGCAGCGCCTGAAGCTGAATCTATCGAAGTGACGCAAGTCGATAGCAATAAGACTGACAGTGTTCAGCCGGTGAGCGCGCAAGCTACTGATATAAATAATGTTCAAGCCAGTCATGCTCAAGAGCTTTTAGGCGAGAGTTACGCACCTAATTATGCACAAGATGACACTCTATCCCTGAGTGACGGGCAGGTCGCAGCATCAAGTTTGAAGTCGGAAATACTTCAAACTCACACTGTACGTCAAGAAGAAATACCCGCCTCAGAGTTTGCTTCGGTTAGCACAACAGCACTGACAAATGCGTCGAATACAGTGGAACACATGCAGGAGACACAAGTCGCGCTCAGTTCGACTCAACCTATTAGCGGTCATCCATTAGATTTACATTGGTACAAGTTGATGGCGAGCTTAGAGATCGGCGGGCGAGTGCGGCAACTGGCGGTTAATTCTGTCTGTCAAACCTTGAGCGATCCTTTGCCGTTGCTGCTTAAACCAAACCAGAAGCATCTAGCGGCCGATGTTGCCATAGTGCAGCTTGAGCAAGCCTTAACTACCGCGCTCGGGAACCCAAGACGGGTACAAGTGGTCATAGGAATCGATGAACAGCGGGAAACGCCCTTAGAGTTACGTAAGCGTTTCCACCAAGAGTTGCTGCAACAAGCGCATCAATCATTGATTCATGATGACAATGTGCAATGGTTGATCCAACGTATGGGCGCCGAACTCGATGCCGATAGTCTAGTGTATCCGCCAGAGTTGTTGAATTTACGCAGTCAGCAAATACAAGCGTTACCTGAGTTAAATGAGGCCGCGAGTTAGCTATTATTGGCGAGTCTTTGGGTAAAATTTTCATCGTTAATTTGTAACGCTGTGGTTTAAATTTAGGCTTCGAGTGCATATTTATAGTGATGCTGCTGAGAAACTCGGCATCGAGATCATAAGTTTATTAACAAGATAACGGCATTGATTGCCAATCCCATTTATTTAAGTAAGATTAGCCGCGTTAATGCTTGCGACTAACCCTAATAGAAGAGAAAAGACTATGTTTGGAAAAGGCGGTATGGGCAATCTGATGAAACAGGCCCAGATGATGCAAGAAAAAATGGCCAAAGTGCAGGAAGAAATCGCCCGTATGGAAATGGTGGGTGAATCTGGTGCTGGTTTGGTGAAAGTGACTATGACAGGCGCGCACACAGTGCGTAAAGTCGAAATCGACCCAAGTCTGATGGAAGACGACAAAGAAATGCTGGAAGATTTGATTGCTGCGGCCTGTAATGACGCTGCTCGTCGAATCGAAGAAAACCAAAAAACTAAAATGGCTGAAGTTACTGGTGGCATGCAATTACCACCAGGCATGAAAATGCCATTTTAATTGAGATAGCCGATGAAATTTAGTCCATTGTTAGATGAGTTAATTCAGTCCCTGCGTTGTTTACCTGGGGTTGGGCCTAAATCGGCGCAACGTATGGCGTTTCAGTTACTTGAACGCGACCGAAAAGCAGGGCTTAAGTTAGCCAGTGCGCTGTCCAGTGCGATGAGTGACGTCGGTCATTGTCAGTCTTGCCGAACCTACACTGAAGAAACCCTCTGTCCGATCTGTGCTAGCCATAAACGCGGAACGTCCTCCACCATTTGTGTGGTGGAAACGCCGGCCGATGTGTTAGCCATTGAGGCGGGTGGACATTTCACCGGTCGCTACTTTGTTCTTTTAGGCCATCTATCGCCACTCGATGGTGTTGGGCCGGAAGAGCTAGGTTTAGCGTTACTTGAGCGCCACTTGGCCTCGGGTGATGTGGCCGAGTTGATTTTAGCGACCAATCCGACGGTAGAAGGCGAGGCAACAGCGCATTTTATTGCTGATATGGCCAGACGCCATAAGGTGATGATCAGTCGCATCGCCCACGGCGTGCCCGTTGGTGGCGAGCTTGAATATGTGGATAGCACGACGTTAGCCTTGTCATTCAATGGCCGTTTACCGCTTTAACAGAACACAGTGACTCAGTTTAGTTAGTGTAATGCGGTTGATTATATTCGCTTAATTTAAATGCTGAACTGTTCGACTCGACTCAATTGTCGCGATATCCCTTAAACCCGCCAAGAACCTATCTTGAGCGGGTTTTTATTTGCCCAGTGTTTTCAAGATGTCGAGGCTGGGTTGTGGTGATAGGGCCGTGGAGATAGCGCTGTGCTTCAATCCTCATATCAATTGATATCTACCCATATAAAAACTAGGTTTATCAATAGTTTTTTAAATTTCATACTTGTCTTATGCGAGCTTCATCCGTAAAGTCGGTTTGATAAGAAGCGGGCTAAGTTGCGATTTACCACAGTGTTCGCGCCTTTGTGCCTAAGCTAATCCGTGGATTTAGATCTGTGTGCTTAGCTCTGTGTACGTTGAACCGGACAGGTATTTTTTATTAGAAAACCATGGAGGGGACTCATTGGGAAATATTACGATTAGGCATGCAGAGAAGAGTGACGCTGCAGCCATTCAAGCAGTATATGCCTGTCCAAATGCCTATGCCGGTACCTTGCAATTACCTTTGCCATCGACCGATAAATGGGAGGCGCGTCTTGCTGCAACATCGAATCATGTTCATCGTTATGTCGCAGAGATTGAAGGTGAAATTGTCGGTGAGTTGGGTTTTGAAGTGTATGAGCAACCTCGCCGTAGGCATGTTGCCTCCTTTGGTATGGGTGTAAAAGACAGTTGGCAAGGCCGCGGTATAGGCAGTGCCTTGATTAACGCGATGCTTGAGCTTACCGATAAATGGATGAATATAAAACGAATTGAATTAACGGTTTATACCGATAATCATGCCGCCATTGGTCTATATAAAAAGTTTGGCTTTGTAATGGAAGGTGAGTCGAAGGATTTTGCTTTTAGAAATGGTGAGTTTGTCAGTGTATATCATATGGCGCGGTTAAAATAACATGCTGATCTCTATTCTATTTTAGCTGTTACTTAAGGCTCTCACTCTAAGTACTAACTTTAAGAATTTGCTCTAAGCGCTCATTTTCAGAGCTCGCTTTAGGTGCTAAGTGTATGTCTATCTCAACTTTTAAGGATAAAAATGGGACTCATTTTATTGCCGCTGCTGATACTTTGGTTGGGTGTCGGTATTTATGCCATACGTATCGGCTATCAAGTATTGGCTAGGGCTTCTCAATTAAGCTATGCACTCAGTATTTGTACTCTCGCTATAGTGGCATTACTGCTTTATCTCTATTTCGGTTTCGCTCAATTTAAGGAAAATAAAGAGTTGTGGGCGTTCGAAATCTCGATGTTTTTTGCCGCGAATAAGTTCGCTTTTGGCATCATGATTCTTGGTCTAATACTGCACTGGTTCGGTCAAGGTGTTCTCACTTCCGCTTATTTGAAACCTCTACCTTTCATCATGATTTTCACCGTTTCCTTTGGTACCATGGCAGGAGTCATATTGTCCGACACTTTTATGGCGAAATTTGACATCCAAAAAATGTATTGATGTCAGCTGATCAGTTTAAATCTTATTTTGGACGCTGTTGTTGAAGATGATTTGAACTGATGGCTTTCATCGGTTGTTTATAGGTCGTTGAATCCGATGAGCGCTACCATGGTGATCTGGTTAGGATTTTACAGAGGGTTATTACGAATTTTAGATACAAAAAAACCAGCTTGTGCTGGTTATTTTTCTCTTTTATTAAAGAGAATTGGTTGCGGGAGCCGGATTTGAACCGACGACCTTCGGGTTATGAGCCCGACGAGCTACCATGCTGCTCCATCCCGCGTCCGATTGTTGCTGTTAATAACTGTTTTAATTCTGCCATCTAAGAATTGGTTGCAGTAGCCGGATTTGAACTGACTACCTTCGCCTGTTGTTTATAAGGAGTTGAGCCCGATAAGCTGTTTCTCGTTATAAGCATATATATAAAGTGGTTGCGGGAGCCGGATTTGAACCGACGACCTTCGGGTTATGAGCCCGACGAGCTACCATGCTGCTCCATCCCGCGTCCGATTGTTGCTGTTAATCACTGTTTTAATTCTGTCATTTAAGAATCGGTTGCAGTAGCCGGATTGCTAATGTTAAATCAGCGACTACCTTCGCCTGTTGTTTATAAGGAGTTGAGCCCGATAGCTGTTTCTCGTTATAAACACATATAGAAAGTGGTTGCGGGAGCCGGATTTGAACCGACGACCTTCGGGTTATGAGCCCGACGAGCTACCATGCTGCTCCATCCCGCGTCTGATATCTATCTGTTTTACTTTACTATTGTACTTTAAATTGGTTGCGGGAGCCGGATTTGAACCGACGACCTTCGGGTTATGAGCCCGACGAGCTACCATGCTGCTCCATCCCGCGTCCGATATCTATCTGTATTACTTTACTATTTTGCTTTTAAATGGTTGCGGGAGCAGGATTTGAACCTACGACCTTCGGGTTATGAGCCCGACGAGCTACCATGCTGCTCCATCCCGCGTCCGTCTTCAAAGCGGGGCAGACTATAACGGCAGCGCCTTGGCATTGCAAGGACGAAGATCGAAAAAGGTGGTGAACGCTTAAATATAAAGCGGAGTGGGGGGCTTTCATACAATTTAAACATATTTAAACATAAGTTAGGGATTTTTCGTTGATTATCTTAGGTCGAGGATGAGACTAAATGGGGTTTCGACTAATAACTGTTTATCTTTTATGTATTCGAGCAGGTATAATGTCGCTTTGATTTTGACTGCGTACTGATTATCCCATGCTTAATTTTTTTGCCGCCGCCCCTAAGGGCTTTGAATATAGCTTAGCCCAAGAGCTGACAGAATTTGGTGCGACTGAAGTAAAAGAGAGTGTTGCTGGTGTGTATTTCACTGCCCCCTTAGCTTTAGCGTATCGGATTACTTTATGGACACGTTTAGCCAGCCGTATCGTGTTGGTTATCTATAAAGGTAGTTGCGAGTCGGCAGAGCAACTTTATAATGCCGCCTATTGTGTCGATTGGCCGGCGCACTTTTCCAATAAAAGCACTTTTAGTATCGATTTTCATGGTACGGGTGGTTTTATTAATAATACCCAGTTCGGCGCACTCAAGATTAAAGACGCGGTTGTGGATAGATTTCGGGACGATGACGTTGAGCGCCCAAATGTGTCACGCGTCGATGCTGACTTTAAAGTTGATGCCCATTTTCGTAATGGCGTAATCACGATTGCGATGAACTTCTCTGGTCCATCATTGCATCAACGTGGCTATCGTTCTACTACTGGTGAAGCGCCTCTGAAGGAAAACTTAGCCGCCAACATGTTAGTACGCAGTGGCTGGCAAGCAGCGCCTTCGACCTTGCTCGATCCTTTCTGTGGTAGTGGAACTGTGCTGATTGAAGCGGCTTTAATGGCGGCCGATATTGCCCCAGGCTTACAGCGTAGCCGTTTTGGGTTTGAACATTGGCGTCGTCATGATAAAGCTGTGTGGCAAGAAATCGTTGAAGAAGCAAAAGCGCGTGCCTCATTAGGCGTGAAACGTTGCGAGATTAAATTCTACGGCTCAGATATCGATTCTCGCTTAGTCGCGTTAGCCAAACGTAATGCCGAAAATGCCGGTGTACTCGAGTTAATTGAGTTTCAAGTTGCAGATGCGTTGACGATAACACCGCCTGCAGAAAGTGGCTATTTGATCACTAACCCACCTTATGGTGAACGTTTAGGCAATGTGTCTGAGTTATTGCAGCTTTACTATCAGCTAGGCGACAAGTTTAAGAAAGAGTTTGGCGGCTGGAAAGTGGCCATGCTGTGTAGTGATATCGAGCTGGTATCATCACTTAAGCTTAAAGCCGACAAACAGATGAAGATGTTCAACGGTGCCCTAGAATGTGCCTTTAACATTTATACTTTGCATGCGACCAGTACGCGTCGTGATACGCCAGTGCTGCCAGACGGCGTCGACATTGCCGATATCGCCCCTGCATTTGCTAACCGCATTAAGAAAAATGCCAAGTTATTAGAGAAGTGGGCCAAGAAAGAAGGCATCGACAGCTATCGTATTTATGATGCCGACATTCCTGAATATAACGTCGCAGTAGATAAATACTTAGATTACGTGATTATTCAAGAATATATGGCGCCAGCAACTATACCTGAAGCCGTAACCAAGCGTCGTTTAAGCGATGTATTGTTAGCACTGCCGTCGGCCATTGGTATCAATCCGAACAAGATGATCATGAAGACCCGTGAGCGTCAAAAGGGCACGAGTCAGTATCAAAAGCTGGATGAGCGTAAGTTAGAGCTTATCACTACCGAATATGGCGCTAAGTTCAAACTGAACTTAACCGGTTATTTGGATACAGGTTTATTCCTCGATCACAGATTGACACGCCGTTTAGTCGGTCAAAAATCTAAGGGACGCCGTGTACTTAACCTGTTTTCTTACACAGGTTCTGCTTCTGTGCATGCGGCGCTTGGTGGGGCTAAATCGGTGACGACGGTGGATATGTCAAATACCTATATTGCTTGGGCGAAGGACAACTTTGCACTCAATGGACTGCAAGGTAAGCAGTATGAGTTTGTTCAATCTGACTGCATGCAGTGGATCCGTGATTGCCGTGAACAGTACGATCTGATTTTTATCGATCCGCCGACCTTCTCAAATTCTAAGCGTATGGAAGATTCATTCGATGTGCAGAGAGACCATGTGAACTTACTGGCATCCTTAGTGAAACTGCTAAGCCCAACAGGCGAGCTAGTGTTCTCTAATAATAAACGTAAGTTTAAGATGGACATAGAGGCACTGACAAAGATGAACATTAATGTGAAGAACATTGATGACGTGACTTTGCCTATGGACTACAAACGTAATCCACATATCCATAATACCTGGCTTATCACCCATGCCTGAGTTGACTCAAGCAGAATTAGATAACAGGCATTATCTGCTATATCACACAGAGGGATGTCATCTGTGTGAACTGGCCGCGGCTTTACTGGACGCGGCCGACATTGGCTATCGGGCCATAGATATTTGTGACGATGAATACCTCGCGCAGCGTTATGGCGTATCGATCCCTGTGCTTAAAGCTTGGGATGGTAGAGAATTACATTGGCCATTTAACGCAACGCAATTACAAGAGTTTACAGGAGCTTAGTTTGAGTCTGGTTCGTATCAATAGTGGCTCTTTAGCCTATGGTTACACTCCGTTGTTACAAAAAGCGGATTTTACTATTCAACGCGGTGAGCGCGTGTGTATTGTTGGCCGTAATGGTGCTGGCAAGTCGAGTTTATTAAAAGTGTTATCTGGTGATGTACTGCTGGATGAAGGCGAATTCAACATCGCTGGTAATGTGACCGTTAGCCGTCTACAACAAGATCCGCCAAAGGCTGAGCAAGGCACGGTATACGCTTATATTGCTGCGGGATTAAAGGAAGTGGGCGAGGCGCTTGAGCGTTATCATCAACTGTCCCACGATGTGGCCCATGCCGATCCAGAGCAAATGGATCGTATGCTGAATGAGATGCAAGGTCTGCAAGAAACCTTAGACCACTATAATGGATGGCAGTTAGATTCTCGCATCCAACAAAACTGCGAGTTGTTAGGTCTCGATCCTGACAAATCCTTGAGCGAGTTATCGGGTGGTTGGCAGCGTAAAGTGGCGTTAGCCAGAGCACTGGTGAGCGAGCCAGATCTGTTGTTACTTGATGAACCGACCAACCATTTAGACATAGACACTATCGAGTGGCTTGAAAAGTTTTTACTCGATTATCAAGGCGCTATCGTCTTTATCAGCCACGATAGGGGCTTTATTGCCCGTATGGCGACGCGGATTGTCGATTTAGACCGTGGTGTGGTGACCTCATGGCCGGGCAACTATCAAATGTATCTTGATGGTAAGCAAGAATGGTTGCGCGTCGAAGCCGAGAAAAATGCCTTGTTTGACAAGCGTCTCGCCGATGAAGAAGTGTGGATCCGTCAAGGCGTTAAAGCTAGACGTACCCGTAACGAAGGTCGAGTTCGCGCACTGAAGGCGCTACGTGAAGAGCGAAGTGAACGTCTGAATCGTCAAGGCAATGCTAAAATGGCAGTATCGGATACTGAACGTTCTGGTAAGTTAGTGTTTGATGTGACCGATCTTAACTTCAATCTGCCCGATAAAAATCTGGTTAAAAACTTTAATACGACGGTTATCCGCGGTGACCGTATTGCGCTGATTGGGCCAAACGGTTGTGGTAAATCAACCTTGATCAAGCTGTTAATCGAGAAACTGCAACCGCAATCGGGCGAAATTAAAGTCGGTACTAAGCTCGAAATCGCTTATTTCGACCAATATCGTGAAGCGTTAGATCCTGAGCAAACCGTTGAAGATAACGTTGGTGAAGGTAAAAAGACCATCACGATCAATGGTCAAGACCGCCACATTTTAAGTTATTTGCAGGACTTCTTGTTCTCGCCTATGCGTGCCAGAACGCCAGTGAAAGCGCTGTCGGGTGGTGAGAAGAACCGTTTGTTATTGGCTAAGTTATTAATTCGCCCTGCAAACTTAATCATTCTCGATGAGCCAACTAACGATCTTGATATTGAGACCTTAGAATTGCTAGAGTCGTTGCTCACTGAATACCAAGGTACGTTGTTGCTAGTGAGCCATGATAGGGCATTTATCGACAATACTGTGACCAGTAGCTGGTGGTATGCGGGTAATGGCCATTGGAGCGAGTATGTAGGTGGTTATCAAGATGCCGTGAACCAAGGGGCAAAGTTTTATTCTGAGGAACCTAGTTCACAAAAGGTGGTCGAAGCTCCTGCGGTTGAAACTAAACCCGTTGAAGTTAAAACTGCAGAACCTGTGAAAGCGGTAAAAAAACTGTCGTATAAGCTACAGCGTGAGTTAGAGTCACTACCTAATGTGATGGAGCAATTGGAGGCAGAAATTCTCGCATTGCAGACCACTATTGGACATTCAGACTTTTATAGTCAGGCGCAGGATAAAGTCAATCAGGTATTGAGTCAGTTGGCTGATAAAGAAAAGCAATTGGAAGTTTGCTTCGAGCGTTGGGAAGAGCTTGAGTCACTGAAGTAAACCAATAATAAAAATGGGAATAGAATTAATGAAGTCAAAGTTGGATAAAGCCCTTTCCTTGGTTGCCTTAGGTGTCCTTGGTGTATTAAACAGTGCCCATGCTGCACCTGTCTACGAAATCGTTAACATCGATAATTATGACCTGCAGGGCACGCTTGAAGGCACTCGTAACGGTTATGCTTTAGGTGTGAATGCCAATGATGAATTAGTCGGTATTTCAAAGGGTAAGAAAAAACTTAGCAGTTCAGATGTCGAGGGCGGCGTGATTGATGTTGCCGACGGTATCGCACCAGAAGAAACCATTACTTATTCTATTACCGCTGCCATTGTTGCAAATAACTTTGCTTTTATTGCTGCAGAAAATGGTGCAGCTGGGGCTTGGTTACCGACATTCGACAGCATTAATGGTACTACACCGCCAAATGATACTGCTGTGATTAACTCTGTTGATACCTTTTATTACGGTATTAATGATGCCGGTATTAAAGTGGGCAGCATGACTGCGCCTGAAAAGAAAACAGAGAACACTGCAACTACTGATGTTACCGATGATTATTGGTATTACCGCGACTATGAGTTCCGCGGTGTTGTAAAAGTGGGGAGCACTGAAATTCCATTAGTTCCTCCCTACACGCAATTTGTTAATGCTGATAAGACTAAAACCGCAGAGTTAGGTGGATGGTCTGCTGCTACAGCTATTAATAATAATAACTTAGTGGCTGGTTATGCCAGTACTGCTATCAGTAAATATGGTAGTGATCGTGTTAATTATTGTTTAGGCTCGGATAACACTTTGCCATTGGATGTTTGTGTACAACGTGAGCAATATCCGAACTCTACGGGTACGCGTAACATTCAGTACCAGACGCGTGCCTATGTATGGCAAATCGACAATAATATCGCTACGGGAATTGAGTTGCCTTTAGGGTTAACGCCTAAAGCTGATAACACCTTAACCTTTACTGCTCAGGCGCTCGGCGTGAATGATAACGGCGTGGTTGTTGGTCGTTCGCACGTTTATCGTAACAACAATACAGATAAGTTGCACCAAGATGCGGCTTATTGGGCTAAGGATGCCGAAGGTAATTATAAATACCACTGGATCCCAATGGGCGAATCGATTTCAAGTTCCATTGCCTATGACATCAATGATAGTGGTATTCTTGTCGGTAGTTATCGTAGCTATATTCAAGGTTATTTACGCGACAAGTTTTTCTATTTTGATACTAATACACCCGATGTTGGCTATGTAACCCCTAATGATTTTGCCTCAACGGCAACGGATCTTTCGAGTAAACCCAAGGATATTAACAATAAAGGTCAAGTAGTTGGTTACGTTGAAACGACTTACGATAAAGAGAAGCCACGCCCCAAAGCGGGTTTCCTGTATGAGAAGTCGACGGGTGAGTTTAGCAATATCAATAAATTGCTGACCTGCGAGTCTAAGGGGTATGAAAAATCAAACGATGGTAGCTGGGCACGTCATCAGGTCGAAGTTCAGGATGGCTCGGGTAAAATTCTTCAATATAACGCTGATATTTTAGTGGTTGAAGGTACGAGTATCAATGAAGATGGCACTATCGTAGGTACGGCTTTTATTCGTAAACCTTCTTATCAATTTGATAAAGATGGCAACATAGTTATTGGTGAAAATGGCTTACCGCTATTTGAGCTGAGTGGTAGTGGCGAGCCTGTAACGGCTTATGTTCCACGTATGGTTGTACTTAAACCGGCTACCAGTGGTGAAGCTTGTACTGTTGAAGATAGTACCGATACCGGTAATTTTGAGCGTTCTGGTGCGGCAACGTTAGCTTGGTTATTTGCCTTGCCATTGGTGTGGTTCCGTCGTCGAATTCGTTAAGTTTTAAGCTTCAATTCAGACTAAAAAAATCGAGGCGAAATGCCTCGATTTTTTTTCGCTAGGATCTCAATAGTTTAATAAATAGTCAGTATAATAGCCGATTTTTTGATTGATCTTGGCGTCAAAAAGCACTATTTCTATGGGTGAAGCTTTTGCTTCTATTTTATGTAGAACAGAGGACGCTTGCATGAAAAGACAAAAACGAGATCGTTTAGACAGAGCTTTTTCAAAAGGATTCCAAGCTGGGGTTGGTGGACGCTCTAAGGAGCTCTGTCCATATGCAAATCTTGATTCGCGATCGCAGTGGTTAGGCGGTTGGCGTGAAGGTGTGGATGGCCGCGTTAATGGGCTATTTAATAAATAATTGAGTTTTACTCATTAATTAAATAGCCCAGAACAAGCAAAGTAATGCAGCATATTGCCCTCAGATGAGGGCATTTTTATATCTGTAGTACTGATATCTTCAGTGTATTGGAGTAAGACTGATCAGAATGTAGACGTATCGCTAAAGACACCGACTTTAAGATCGGTTGCACTGTAGATTTGACGGCCATCAACTTCAAGGATTGCATCGGCAATACCCATCACCAGTTTACGGTGAATAGTACGCTTGATATTGAGTTTATAAGTGACTTTCTTAGCGCCTGGTAATACTTGACCCGTAAACTTCACTTCACCTACACCCAGAGCACGTCCTTTGCCTTCTGCGCCTTCCCAGCCTAAATAGAAGCCAACGAGTTGCCACATGGCATCTAGCCCTAAACAACCAGGCATTACCGGGTCGGTAATAAAGTGGCAGTCAAAAAACCATAAGTCTGGATTAATATCGAGTTCAGCGACAATTTCACCTTTGCCAAACTCACCGCCATTATCATTGATAGTAACGATTCTATCTATCATCAGCATGTTATCGACAGGCAGACGAGGTGAGTTTGGACCAAATAATTTCCCATGGCCACAGGCGATGAGTTCTTCTTTATTGAAACTGTTTGCTTTGTTCATTGTTTTACTACTCCAGCAATAAGAGCCGCCAAGATTAGCGAACACGTGTAAGCTAAACAACTCCGATCAGCTAATTAGCGGCGAAAAAATCCCAATTTTGCGAGTAATCTCGTGATTATGCCGATTTCCTCCTCGCCATTTCCTGCGAGCTTGTCTAATCGTTCCTGTACAAGGCCGTATAATGAATCATGTGGAAAATCATTATCTTCATCGGCTACACCCGCAGGCATTTGCATTAATAGCTCAACAGCTTGGTCCATATGCTCGATTGCATAGAGGTGAAATAAGCCTTTGCCTACAGCTGTAATCACTTTGGGATTGAGGTTAAGCTGTAACACGTTCGACTTGGGCATAATAACGCCTTGTTCTCCCGTGAGACCACGACGTTCACACAGATTAAAAAAGCCTTCAATTTTCTCGTTGATGCCACCAATCGCTTGCACATTACCAAATTGATCCAATGCACCAGTTATTGCCAGTGACTGAATAATGGGTTGTTCGGCAATCGCTGACATCAAACAGCAGTATTCGGCGAGTGATGCGCTATCACCATCAATTTCTTGATAGGATTGCTCGAAAACGATATTGGCATTTAGGTGTAATGGCGCATCTCGCCCAAAGATACGGTACAAGCAGGCAGAAAGGATCATCATTCCTTTGGCATGTATATTGCCACCAAGTTCAGATTTTCTTTCGATATCGGCGACTTCACCATCACCATAGTGAACAGATGCCGTGATCCGCGCAGGCTCACCATAACTGTAATCGATGGCATCAATGACAGTTAAGCCATTGATCTGACCTACCATAGCACCCGAAGTTGGCAGATTTATGAAGTTGTCATCGAAGCTTTGACCTGAATACTCTTCCGAGCTGTTATGACGATAGTTAGCTTGGGCTAACGCGAGCTCAATACTGCTCGCATTGATACTCGGTTTACCACAATAGACTTTAGCTTGTACCATCAGTTGGGCAAACTCGAGCATAGACAAACTGAGGCGGCGCTGATGTTCGGTTAACCGTGCACTATAACGAAAAAGTGGCGCTAGGCTTGATTGTTCTAGAGTGACCTCGACACTTTGTGCAACCGCTTGCAACCATGCGACGTATTGTGACTCTGTATAACGGACCAAGTCGATTTCGCTAGCGAGTTCTGCTAGTAGGGTAAAGTGACGTTGAAATTGCCAATCCTCAGTTCTGACTTGGCTATAAATCATTCCTGCACCGATAAGGACAATTTTACAATTGAGCGGGATAGGACTTAAGTTATTGCTAATCTGATACGCTTTATGGGTGAGGATTTGCATCACTAATTCCCATAAACCTTCACGTTTCCAAAGTGACTCGGCGCAAATAAATACATAATGACATTCGGCCAGAGCACCAGCTTGATACTGACTTGTTGTTCCTGTTTGTGCCATACGGCCAATGAGGTCTACGCGGCGAATATTACCACTGAGGTAGCGATAGCGAGTCGTTTTTTCGGCAATACTGACCTGATTTTCCTGTGGTTTCTCTGATTGCCACTGAAATGTTGCCGCTTTGTCAGTCGGGCGTGTTGCCACTAAATAAGCTGGAGATAACGGCGCTAGGCTATCAATACAGGCTTGGATCATTAATTGGCGGTCAATGCTCGGGAAATCAGCCAGATACAAGTGCTGATCGACAATAGCTTGGTGGAGTTTAAACGCATCCACAGCACGCTCTTGTCCTAAGAGTAATGCGCTTAGATTGTCAGCCGTTTCGGGAAGGGTTGGCAGGCTAAATTCAGGTGCGAGTGAAGACGTGGGTATCAAGAGTGAATTCATATAAGCATTTACCGTGAAAAGTTGCAGTGATTTTACCATACCAAGGCGACAAGTCTCTCACTGTATAGGTGTTTTTACGTCTGTTTACTCGATTATTCGTTGAAACTGGCCATGTATTTGTTGTAAAAAACATCGGGGTGAACATAAGTTGAGCATTTGACTCGATATTTAAAAATTGAGGTTTACAAGTCAGCGGTATACTTATATTATTTTCGGCGTTCGGAGGGGTGGCAGAGTGGTTTAATGCACCGGTCTTGAAAACCGGCGTGGGTTTATAGCCCACCCAGGGTTCAAATCCCTGCTCCTCCGCCATATTTAGTCAAAAAGCCGCTAAGCAATTAGCGGCTTTTTGCATTTATACAGTTTGAACCCTTGGGTTCCTGATTTGAAGCGCAGCTCCTGCGCCATATTTACGAGAAAGGCCATCAGTAATGATGGCCTTTTTTGTTTGTGCAATTTGAACCAAGGTTCCTCATTCTAAGTTCAGCTCCTCCGCCATATTTAGTCAAAACGCCGCTAAGCAATTAGCGGCTTTTTGCATTTATACAGTTTGAACCCTTGGGTTCCTGATTTGAAGCGCAGCTCCTGTGCCATATTCACGAGAAAGGCCATCAGTAATGATGGCTTTTTTGTTTGTGCTATTTCAGCTCTTAGGTTTTGACCCTAAACGTGGCGTCAGTGCCATGCTTTAGGGAAAGACTATCTGTCATGATTGTTCATTGTGTTAACCCTAGATTCTTTATTCTGATATCAGTGACTGCTACTGATTAATGGGCTTTTTTATCCGCGCTTCTCGTTTATGGTCTACACTAAGTTTGTGGCCAAGTTAATGGTTTTTATGGCCTTTAAAATTTGCACTAGGATGGTGCGACGTATGATTCTCGACAGTCTTGGATCATATGGCCGAACAATTCTCCCATCTGGGTGACTTATTTTAAGTAGAGAAAGCTATGTTGTTACCTACACGTATTTCGCAGCGGCTCACAATGGGCAGCGTAGTGCTCCTTCTACTGACTGGGCTAGCGGTTTTTGGTGTGATGTCACTTCGAGGGCAGCCTCGAGTGGTGGCGGCGAGTCAAGAGTTAATTGAGCAAACGGGGAGCAGTATCGTAAGGCAACTCGCACTTAAGTTGGCAAGCATTGAGGGGATTACTTTAAGCCTTGCACACCTCGCAGAAGTGCTACCCCATGAGCAAGCTCTATATCTTAACTCCTTACCTAATTTGATTGATAACAATGGCGATCTCACTATCGCTGGGGGCGGGATCTGGCCTGAGCCAGATAAATTCGTCGCTGGGAGTATCCGCCACAGTTTTTTCTGGGCCCGTGGTAGCGATAATCTACTGGCATATTCGGATGACTATAATGCGCCATCTGGCCCTGGGTATCATAATGATCCTTGGTATACGGGCGCGCGGACTAGCTCAGTATCTCAATGTTTATGGTCAGAGGCTTATCAAGATCCGGTTACAAAGGTGGCTATGGTGACATGCAGTGTGCCATATCGTCTCACGGGGACATTTGCAGGGGTCGCAACGATAGATTTAAAACTTGATGATTTAGCCAAATTTTTAACAGAACATGGCAATGTGACTGACGGTTACGCTTTTGCTTTAGACCAAGCAGGTAATATCTTACATTTTCCTGAAACGAATAAGTCCGACACTTTGTTACGTTTTACGGATCTCGTCGGGCAGTTACCTTGGCTCTCCCCCGTTGAAGCTGCACTTAAGCAAACCTCAATCAACAAAGTGGTGTCTGTAAGCTTAAATAAGGATGGAAGACTTAATCAGGCGAGTGAGGTGAGCCTTTTTGTAATGCCTGATACTGGATGGGTGATTGGCCTTGTCACGCCTAAAACGCGAGTCACAGGGCTTGCCCGTGAGCTGACATTTGATATTTTATTGTTTTTATTACCATTACTTGCCATTTTACTTTCTCTGGCTTGGTTATCGGGTAAAAAACTGTTGGCGCAACTTGAGGAAACCACAGATCAAATTGCTTCCCTTGGTAGCGGTAGTTTGGGGGCGAATGTTGAACTGCAAATTCAGCGGGATGATGAGATTGGTGCTTTGCGCCGAGCTGTAAACACCTATGCAGGGGCGTTAAGGGCAATGTTAGATCTGATCACTCAAGAAGCAAAGAAAATTCAATTTGAGGCAACGCAATTAAGCGGACTTAGCCGTAAGTTAGCTCAGCGCGCAGAGCAACAGCGGCTGGAGAGTGCACAATTAGCCGCTGCGATAACGCAAATGTCTTCAAGCGCCATGGAAGTCGCGAATAATACCAATGACTGTGCTGCAACTGCGCAATCGTCTTTGATTGTAGTGCGGGAAGGGCAAACCCGTGTTGCAGCCAGCAATACTTCTATTGAGGCATTATCAGGAGAAATTGCCAACGCAACTAAGGTGATATCCCAATTGGCCCAAGACAGTCAAAAGGTGGGCGCTGTATTAGATGTGATTAAGGCGATTTCTGAGCAGACTAATTTGCTCGCTCTCAATGCGGCAATTGAGGCGGCTAGAGCGGGCGATCAGGGTCGTGGTTTTGCAGTCGTTGCTGATGAAGTTCGAACCCTTGCGGGGCGAACTCAAGATTCGGCTAATGAAATTAGTACCATGATTAACGCTTTGCAATCGGCTTCGCGGCTCGCTGTGCAAGCAATGCAAGCTGGGGAGTCCCGTACTGTCCATGCGGTTGCGGAGGCTGAGGGCGCTGCCGATTCTCTATCGAGTACCGTACAAAGTTTCGATGATATTTCACAGCGTGCCCAACAAATCGCGTTAGCTGCTCAGCAGCAAAGCCAAGTCACTCAAGAGATTAATGAGTTGGCGGTGCGAATAAATAGCATCAGTGAAGATAACTCCCTCGATGCAACGGCGCTTGATGTGTTAAGCCTTGAGATGCAGAAACTATCTGACCGTTTAATCAATATCAATCGAGCTTAGTCTTAATATAGTGTGAAGTGTGCCACCTTAAAATGGCGCTTCAACTGATAAGGGATTCAAAGATAAGTTGAATAACGCGATATTTTTAAGCGGATTGGATGTAGATTGACCATGTAGATTGCTTCTTTAAATTAAGGGTTTACAGCAGAGTAGTAGATAGCTATTATCTCGCTCGTTCGGAGGGGTGGCAGAGTGGTTTAATGCACCGGTCTTGAAAACCGGCGTGGGTTTATAGCCCACCCAGGGTTCAAATCCCTGCTCCTCCGCCATATTCACGGAAAAGGCCATCAGTAATGATGGCCTTTTTTGTTTGTGCAATTTGAACCAAGGTTCCTCATTCTAAGTTCAGCTCCTCCGCCATATTTAGTCAAAATGCCGCTAAGCAATTAGCGGCATTTTGCATTCATATCGTTTGAACCCTTGTGTTCCTGATTTGAAGCGCAGCTCCTCCGCTATATTCACGGAAAAGGCCATCAGTAATGATGGCTTTTTTGTTTGTGCAATTTTCATTTCAGTTTTCTCATCCTAAGCCCTTTGTTGTTCACGGCTTTCGATTTAAGTGAATATGAAATAGTCAATCAACGCTATTAACCATAAATTTAAGTTTACAGTGGCGACAGAGATAGCTATTATCTCGCTCGTTCGGAGGGGTGGCAGAGTGGTTTAATGCACCGGTCTTGAAAACCGGCGTGGGTTTATAGCCCACCCAGGGTTCAAATCCCTGCTCCTCCGCCATATTTTACAAAAAAGGCCATGTTTATTCATGGCCTTTTTTGTGTGTGAAACTTGAACTAGGGTTCTCCATTCTAAGCGCAGTTCTTACGCCTTTTTGCATTTAAGCTATTTAAAAACCTTAGGTTCCTGATTCTAAGCGTATATCTTCTGCTATATTCACGTGAAAGGCTATCAGTAATGATGGCCTTTTGTTTTTCTTGAACTGAAAAATTGCCTATATTTTCTGGATACTTTGATATCGATTTAACAGGGATTTTAGGCTGGTCATTCTGGGGTTATTGCTTCGTTTTTAAACGCTTTTTATTGGTATGCTATTCTGGAATCCTTCCTTTAAATATCATCTAGTTAACAATGTTGAATTTATGCTTTGCGAAATGGGGTTGTTGGGCTAAATTAGCCTTATGAACTCGTTATCCGTTTGCCATGTTGCTTTGTTTAACACACGGATCGAGCTGTAAATTGTAAAAGGTGGGTTAAGTTGATTTCGATATATTTGGTTGACGATCATGAGCTTGTGAGAACTGGGATCCGCCGCATCTTGGAAGATGAACGTGGGATCAAAGTCGTGGGCGAAGCCCCTGATGGTGAGACTGCGGTGCAGTGGGCTCGCCAGAATGAAGCGGATGTGATCTTAATGGATATGAATATGCCTGGGATGGGCGGATTGGAAGCCACTCGAAAAATTTTACGATATCAACCCCATGCAAAAATTATTGTATTAACTGTACACACGGAAGATCCGTTCCCAAGTAAGGTGATGCAGGCTGGTGCTTCGGGCTATTTAACAAAAGGAGCGACGCCGCCGGAAGTATTGCAAGCGATACGTCAGGTCTCTCGCGGACAACGTTATTTGTCCCCAGAAATTGCCCAACAGATGGCGCTGAGTCAGTTTAATCCCGCCGATGAAAACCCGTTTAAGTCTTTGTCCGAGCGCGAGTTACAGATCATGTTGATGATCACCAATGGCGAGAAGGTTAACGATATTTCTGAGCAACTGAACTTAAGTCCTAAAACCGTTAACAGTTACCGTTATCGTTTATTTGCTAAGCTGGGGATCAGTGGTGATGTCGAACTAACGCGGTTAGCTATTCGCTATAAGATGTTGGATGCTGGCCATTTTTAATGGAAAGTGGATTGCGTTGGTCGATGACTTTAATCTAGCGAGTTCTTGGGTTATATGTTCCTATGTTGTTTGTGTTAAGTCTCCAAAACTGTGGGTGTGAATGATGTCTAATGAATTTAACGCCCAAAGTTTCTTACGTACTGTTTCATCCTCCGCTGGGGTTTATCGCATGTATGACGTCAAGAATGACGTCATTTATGTGGGTAAAGCCAAAGATCTTAAAAAACGGCTCACCTCGTATTTTCGTAAAAACCTCGGTAATGTTAAGACCCAAGCCTTAGTTTCACATATTCACCATATTGATGTGACGCTGACCCACAGTGAAACAGATGCTCTGTTGCTTGAGAATGATTACATCAAGCAATACATGCCAAAATACAATGTGTTGTTGCGTGATGACAAATCTTACCCTTACATCTTATTAAGCCAGCATGAGCACCCAAGGCTTGCCTATCATCGCGGTCCGCAGCGGGAAAAAGGCCACTATTTTGGTCCTTATCCCAATGGCGGTGCTGTGCGTGAAAGCCTGCATTTGATGCAGAAGCTGTTTCCTATTCGTCAATGTGACGATCTTTACTACAAATCGCGCTCACGCCCTTGTTTGCAATATCAACTGTCTCGCTGTAGCGCGCCCTGCGTGGGCAAAGTCAGTAACGCTGATTACGATGAGCAAGTGAAATTAGCCAGCCTGTTTTTAAAGGGGAAAGATCAGCAAGTGATCAGCGCCTTGGTTGATAAAATGGAACTTGCGGCCGAGCAGCAAGCCTATGAACAGGCTGCACGATTTCGCGATCAGATCATGGCGCTGCGTAAAGTTGCCGAGCAACAGGAAGTCTCTAATAATAAAGGCGATATGGATGTTATTGGGGTGCATTATGCGTCAGGCATCGCCTGTTTCCACCTGCTATTTATCCGCGAAGGTAAAATTTTTGGCAGTCGTAGTTATTATCCTTCAGTGCCAGCCCAAACTGATATGGATGAGGTGCTACGCTCCTTTATCCTACAGTTTTATTTAAATGCAGATATTCAACGCACTATTCCAAAAGAAGTGGTGATTAGCCATAATTTTGAAGAATTACATGAACTTGAAGCGGCGATTTCAGAGGCGCTAGATAAAAAGTTTTCGATTAAGACCAATGTTCGCGCCGACAGGGCGAGCTTCTTACGTTTAGCCGTGACTAATGCGACGAATGCAGTGGTTACGCGCCTGTCCCATAAGAACACCGTCGAACAGCGTTTTGTGTTACTCGAAGAAATCTTAGAGTTGAGTGGGCCTATCCAGCGGATGGAATGTTTCGATATCAGTCATACCATGGGGGAGAGCACCGTTGCCTCCTGTGTGGTGTTTAATCGAGAAGGACCGCATAAAGGCGAGTATCGTCGTTATAATATTGACGGTATTACGCCGGGTGATGATTATGCGGCGATGAAGCAAGCGGTGAGCCGACGTTTCGATAAAATTGAAGCGGGCGGCAAAATCCCTGACATTCTGTTTATTGATGGTGGACTAGGGCAGTTGCGTATTGCCCAAAAGATAGTAGATGAAAAGTTTGTTCATTTGGATAAAGCGCCGCAGCTTATTGGGGTGGCGAAAGGTGAGGGCCGTAAACCTGGGCTTGAAACCTTGATCTTAGGGGATACCGAAACTAGCTTTTCCCTCGAAGGGGATTCGCCAGCACTGCACCTTATCCAACATATTCGTGATGAATCCCATCGATTTGCAATCACTGGCCACCGTAACCGTCGCCAGAAAACCCGTAATACTTCAACACTGGAATCTATCCCTGGTATTGGTCCTAAACGTCGTAAAGCTTTGTTACAGCATTTAGGAGGCTTACAGGAAGTGAAAGGGGCAAGTGTGGCGGAATTAGTCAAAGTACCAGGGATCAGCATAGAAATGGCACAAACCATTCATGATGCATTGCGAGGGTGATAAAATTAAGGCAAGATTGGCGCTGCTTTTGACTAACTGGTTTGATCATGCCGTTTAACTTACCTATAGCATTAACTCTTTTCAGGCTTTTTTTACTGCCCATTTTTGTGGTGCTGTTTTATTTACCCTATGACTGGACCCCTTTTGTTGCCGCATTTACCTTTTGGCTCGCGGCGTTAACGGATGCATTAGATGGTTATGCTGCCCGTAAATTGAAACAATTAACTCGTTTTGGCGCTTTTCTTGACCCAGTCGCTGATAAATTGATGGTGATTACAGCTTTAGTTTTGTTGGTCGATCAATACGCGAATATCTGGCTGACATTGCCCGCCCTGTTTATGATAGGTCGTGAGATTGTCATTTCAGCGTTGAGGGAATGGATGGCTGAAATTGGTAAACGTGGTACTGTCGCCGTGTCTTGGATTGGTAAATATAAGACGGCTGCGCAAATGGTGGCAATTATTGGTCTGATTTGGCAATACAATCCTTTAATGACTAATGCCGCATTTGTACTGTTATATATCGCCGCTGTATTAACGTTTTGGTCAATGATGAGTTACATTTTAGCCGCTTGGAAAGATCTTACTGCTGAATAGTGCAATAAAAAATCAAAGAGATTATTTAGTGTGCAAGCAGTAAGTTATCGATAAAACAGCGGTTGACACTGGGTGGTAAATCGGTAGAATGCCACCCCGTAGACAAGAGGCAATGTGCAAACAAAGTCTTAACGTTACCCTATATTGATGTTTGATATTAGCTAGATAATAAAGTGAAATGCTTTGTTTATCTAAGTTAATAGCAAAATAAGATGCGACATTAGCTCAGTTGGTAGAGCGATACCTTGCCAAGGTATAGGTCATCGGTTCGAACCCGATATGTCGCTCCAATATTTTTAAAGTCTAATTCTATCGACATGAGTTAGCAACTATGGCGCGATGGCAGAATGGCTATGCTGCGGATTGCAAATCCGTCGATCTCGGTTCGACTCCGGGTCGCGCCTCCATAGATTAAAGTATTAATGACACGATTCCCGTCGTTAATATCAAGAGTTTGCCCGAGTGGTGGAATCGGTAGACACAAGGGATTTAAAATCCCTCGCTGGTAACAGCGTGCCAGTTCAAGTCTGGCCTCGGGTACCATTATTTTGATAGTGATGGTAAAAATAAAGTCAGAATCTTCAATAGGCTTTATTAAATAGATTTATTAGTGTAAAGCGTTAATTATTTAGAGTTAATAATATTTTTGACATGATTCCCGTCATTAATATTCAGCGTTTGCCCGAGTGGTGGAATCGGTAGACACAAGGGATTTAAAATCCCTCGCTGGTAACAGCGTGCCAGTTCAAGTCTGGCCTCGGGTACCAAAAAAGAAAAAGCCTCGATATTTATATCGAGGCTTTTTTGCATTTAGATTTCTACTTTTAGTCGGCATTCTTCGTGAGGGGTTTAAGGTCAAACTTGACTGACACACTTAACGTACTGCTTACTTTAGTTCGCAGAGGTCCTTGCGGCGACGCACATCAGGAGAGGCTAATAACCCTAAAATCACACAATAGTGCTACGTTTTAAGCTGATAGTGTCATTTGAATTAAGCCTGTAGTTATGTTGGCAGAGAAGTCGGGCGATAAGGTATGGGATTATGTTTGCTGAAAAGCAGGTCGTGAGTTTTTAGCCTTGGCTTGTTCTATTTATGCTAGAGATAAAACCTATAAATAGTAAGCCTATAAATAAAATCCTAGGTATAAAAAAGCGCCAGTAAAAACTGGCGCTTTTATTCATTTACTCGGTCAGTTTATGCTTGTTAGACAGTGATACTCGTGAATATCAGCTTATTGCCAATCATCGCTATTCCAGCGGTACAGCCAAGTCGCTGCAAGTGGTTTATCGTCTTTCTTAAGCTGTATTCTCAGTTCGGCTACATTGGTACTTTCTGGTTCGAAGCTGATAAATACTCGAGCGCCATTGATGTCTGGGTGGGCGACAATCCGAGACGACAGGATTTTACCTTTGCTGATGCTGGCATCGATGATAATATTATCAATATCTTGCGGCTTGATGTTACTGAAATCGATAAGTAATTCTTTGCCTTTTGCTAACACTTGCCCCTTAGTACTGCGGACTACACGTGCTTTTGACGCCGTAGAAGGGCTGTCGTTTGAGGCTGTTATGCGATAGGAGTATTTATAGGGCTGATCCTTTTTCAGTCCGCCTTGCGGCTCCCAATAGGCAACTATGTTGTCGTTGGTTTCAGCATTAGAGGGAATTTCAAGCAACACCAGTTGGCCTTTGCCCCAATCATTGAGGGGTTCAATCCATGCAGAAGGTCGAAGTTGATAGTTTGCACTCAGATCTTGATAGTCTTCAAATTTACGATGGCGTTGTATAAGACCAAATCCCTTTATATCTTCATCGCCAAAAGCACTGATCTGCAGTTTGTTAGGATTATTTAATGGGCGCCATAGGCGTTCGCCATTACCGCGATCAATTTGTAGGCCGTCGGAGTTATGTACTTGTGGGCGGTAATCGGGTTTATCTGAGTTATCGAGTCCGCCGAAGAGGAACATAGAGGTCAGCGGTGCAAGACCCACATGCTGGATATCTTTGCGTGGGAATAAGGTTACATCCACTTCGACACGTGATGGTGCACCGGGATAAATACCAAAACGATAGGCGCCAGTGACACTTTGGCTATCTAGCAGAGCATGAACCACAATTGCCGTCTGATATTTAGATGGGCGCTCGACCCAGAAACGCTTAAACAGGGGATATTCTTCACCTTTTGGCTGAGCGACATCAATCGCTAAACCACGATTAGACAAGCCATAGGTTTGCCCTTTAGAGAGCACGCGAAAATAGCTCGCACCTTGAAACATGATGAATTCATCTTTTATTTCATCATCATTGATAGGGTAATGTAAACGCACACCCGCGTATTGGCCCACTTGGGTGATGAGTTTTTCAATGGTGTCGTTAGGGACATCGAATGAAGCTTCTGTTAGCTCAATTGGAATAGCTTTGCTGTTTTCGACCACGTCGATATCGACAAGGTTTTTATAGAGAAAGCCTGGAGCAAAAAGTTGTACCGAAAATTTGGTCGGTGTTCCGCCCCAAATCGCGGCATTTTCTTGGTAATTGATTTTGCCATAGGTCGCGAAATCGAGATCAACCAGTTCTTTAGGTGCTTTTTTCGCTTCTTTAAATGGCTTTTGCGACAGTTGTTGAGCGAGTTCAATGACTGTGTCTTGGGAGAATTTTTTAGATTTCTTCTCTGGTGCAGGCGTTGGTGTTGTCTCTGCCGCTGCGGCATTGACGTTGCTTATGCCGACGACATAGACGATGGCGGTCAAGATGACAAAAGGTAGTTTTTTGAGTAATGCCGGATAACCGGTAGGGTAATTCATCATAAGATTCATTCGCAAAATGGAAACTCCTTACTAAAATGACGCTGATTCATAGGCACAATATATGCTTCAGTCTATCTAATCCCTAAATATTAATAACTTGTCTGCTATAAAATCCTCAGTCGTGGGATTCGAGTAGCTGAGGTGAGGGATAATTTTACCTGCGTAGCTAGATATTTGTAACATAAATTATGCTTGGCGCTATTTTAGGTGCCGTTCTCAATACTTTGCGGTGTGATTTTACGATAAGTAATCGCAATTGGTACTGCAGTAAAAACTGTCTTGGCTGAGTTAACACTGTTCTCATTGAATTCAGTGGCGTTTTTACACAAAATTGGCGCAGTTGAATCGAGAGTGTTAATTAAAAACTTACAATATCAAATGGTTAATCTTAATTGTTGCTAATGAGTGATTAGGGCTCACGGTGTTAACTGTGAGCCCATTTAGATATGCTAACGTGGATATTAGGACTTGAGTAAGTGCGATAGGTCACTGCCCACAGGAATTAGGATCTCTTGCTGCTCACCACAGAATAAATACGCAGGTTTGTCACCTAAGAGTGATAGTGTGTCTCCTTGTCGCCACAAAGCTGAGCCTTCAACTATGCCGATCACTGGGGTTAATGGGTCGACTTTAGTGAATTCTAATAACCGTTGGGCACGGGTTTCACCATTGTGGCCCGGTGCTTGGTAATTGGAATAGTGTGGATTGAGCTGGAACGGCACTAAGTTTAATGCGTTGAACGAAGGCGGTTCGATGATCGGCATATCATTAGTGGTGCGAATACTCAGTCCCGATACGTTTGAACCCGCGCTCCAGCCGATATAAGGTTTACCAAGGGCGACTTGCTCACGAATAAGCGCGACCAGATCATAATGATATAGTTGGTGTAACAGGTGAAAGGTGTTACCCCCACCGATTAAAATTCCATCGGCATCTTTTATTGCTTGTTTAGGGTCTGGATGCTGATGAATACCACTAATATCGAGTTCAAGCTCAGCTAGCCCAGTCACGACAGACGCTAAATAAGTGTCATAACTCATGCTAACCCCTGCATAGGGGATAAAAATCCATTTTTGTGCGTTGGCGGTGAGCGGTTTAATAAAAGGGAGCGCGTGGGCAAGATAAGGCGTATCACCGACACGAGAGCTGCTCAGTAGTAGGGCGTTGATTGTCATTTTGTATCCTGAAATCTCGGAGTGTATTGGTATGTTAACAAAGATTAATTCCGATAAACATAGAGAGTTAAAGCAGAATTGCGCTCTAGCACGACTAGCGGCGGTGTTTTTCAAGATAGTGATCCCCACCAAGATAGAGCGTTCGGGGCATTCTACTTCTGTATTGCATCAATGCAAAAGTCAGTGATTGATGCGCCTTGAATTAAAGCTCTCAGAACGCGATGAAACTCGTCTCTTGAGGTTGCTTGGGCATAAGTTTAAGTTTCGATTAATATACTGTCCCTAGACTCTCGGCCATGAAAGGCAGTGTCTATATACGAGAAAGATAACCTATTTTAAAAACTCTTTTCTTTTACCACTTGAATTTCGATGATTTGGACATATTATGTCTTTGAACAAAGTTAAATGGCCTATTCTTGCCCTAAAGGAGCTGAAATGAAGCGTATATTTCTATTGATTGCGACTAACCTAGCTGTGTTGCTAGTAGCCTCAATTGTGATGTCTATTCTAGGCGTGAACACGTCTACTATGGGTGGACTGCTGGTGTTCGCTGCCATTTTTGGATTCGGTGGGGCCTTTATCAGCTTAGCCATTTCAAAATGGATGGCGAAAAAGACCATGGGTTGTGAAGTCATCACCACCCCACGTGACAGTACCGAACGTTGGTTAGTGGAGACGGTTGCCCGTCAAGCTAAGCAAGCGGGGATTAAAATGCCAGAAGTGGCGATTTATCAATCGCCTGACATGAATGCGTTCGCTACTGGTCCAAGTAAAGACAATTCATTAGTGGCTGTGAGTACGGGTCTGTTATATGGCATGAGCCAAGATGAAATTGAAGGCGTATTAGCCCACGAAGTGAGCCACGTTGCTAACGGTGACATGGTGACCTTGACACTGATCCAAGGTGTGGTTAACACATTCGTGATCTTCGCGGCCCGCGTGGTTGCTGGTATTATCAACAACTTCGTGTCGAGTAATGATGAAGAAGGCGAAGGTTTAGGTATGTTCGCTTACATGGCCGTTGTTTTCGTACTGGATATGCTATTCGGTATCTTGGCTTCAATTATCGTCGCTTACTTCTCACGTATTCGTGAGTACAAAGCCGATGAAGGTGCGGCACGTTTAGCGGGTAAAGGTAAGATGATTGCTGCGCTTGAGCGTTTACGCCAAGGCCCTGAAAGTACGGCAATGCCTGCACAAATGTCAGCCTTCGGTATTAACGGCAAACGTTCAATGGCAGAAATGATGATGAGTCATCCTCCATTAGAGAAACGTATTGCTGCGTTAAGAGCAAGCTAATAAAGAGTGAGTTAACTCTTAACTCTTAAATGTTAAATCTGAGTCTTTAAGACTCACTTGATATTAGATTGAAGGCTTTTAACATCGGGCTCAAACTTTGGTTTGAGCCCGATTTTTTATGCCTGCAGCAAATTATGCTGCGCTGTTGCCGCAAGGGCACGGTAAACCAGTGTCGTTTGCTTCGCTTTGATATTCCAATGCTGCCAAAACAGCGGCACGCGCATGCGCCGTTCTGGGGTGATCTCAATCAGTATCCCTTTATCGATTAATGGTTTAGCTTGTAAATGCCCAACGAGTCCATAACCTAAACTCAAGTTAATCGCTTCTAAAAAGCTTTCTGAGGAGGGGATCGTATGTTGCCACCATTGCCCTGGCGTCATATTGAAATACTGGGCGAGAAACTTCTCGTGAAGCTTATCTTTGGTGGAGAACACTACTGCTGGCGCCTTTGCTAACTGAGCTTGGTTGATGGTGTTGAATGACGAGGTGTTACTAAATGGTAAGGTTCCGCTAAATGACTGAGTATCGCTCAGATCGCTAAAATAGCGTGCGGCAAATTCGGGCGTGGCCACACATAGGTATTCCATGGTGCCTAAAAACTCACTGCTGCAACCCGCCATCGGCACTTCGGTTGTGGTGACACATCCGACCGCTTCACCATTTTTCAATAGATGATGGGTGTAAGACTCATCATCGACAATTAATTCCAATAACCAAGCGTGGCGACTGAACATGCCTGCTAGCGCAGGTAAAAACCACGTGGCCAAACTGTCGGCATTCACAGCGATGCGCACTGTGGTTGGATGGTTGGGATCGTTGGCGTCCATCTCGGCTCTTAATTCACTCTCGAGTAATTGTACCTGTGAATAGTGGCGCAACAGGCGCTTACCTGTGGGCGTTGCGACCACAGGATTGGAGCGAATAAGCAGTGACTGACCGACTTTTTCTTCAAGTTGTCGAATGCGCTGTGATACCGCCGACTGGGTGATGTGCAGCACTTTGGCGGCGCGGTCGAAGCCGCCTTCCGAGACTACAACGGCGAGCGCTTTGAGATTCGCGTATTCCAGCATAGTCATCCTCAAATGAGTGTGTTTGGACGGTTATTAATTTTACTTATGATACATAAAAAACATTAGTTATATTAATTTTGTTGTTTTGACTATGCTAGCGCCTTCTTTGAACATGAGAGGTGGTTATGCAAGCGGCATTTATACAGGGTATGGGGATTGGTGGGAGTTTGATTATTGCTGTGGGCGCACAAAATGCCTTTGTGCTCAAGCAAGGCATTAAGCGCTCGTACACATTACCGATTGCCTTGCTCTGCTCTATCATTGATGCGCTGATGATCACTGCGGGTGTCGCGGGGCTAGGACATATTATTGAGTCGTTTCCCACTATTAAGCATGTGGCGAGTTTCGGTGGCGCCGCGTTTCTACTTTGGTATGGTGCGAATGCGCTAAAGGCGTCGTTTGTGGCTAAGGGCATTGAGATGGATCAGGCCGATAATGCGGACACATTTAAGAAAGCCGTACTGACGACGCTTGGGATCAGTTTACTTAATCCGCATTTGTATCTTGATACTGTGGTGTTGCTCGGCAGCATTAGCACTCAATTTGATGATTTCGATCGGCCTTGGTTTGGCGCGGGTGCCGTACTGGCATCATTTATTTGGTTTTTTGGCTTAAGTTTTGGTGCGCGTTTGTTAGCGCCAATTTTTACTCGCCCAGCGGCATGGCGTTACCTTGACCGTTTTATTTGGTTAACCATGTGGAGCATTGCCGCTGCGATTATTTGGCCCTATGTGGCAGGATAAACCGACGTTGTGATGCCATAGAATACGGGCATAGCTGAATGCTTTTGCGGTTTTTTCGCTCGGTTTGACTGCATCTTGTGATATGAAAGTGAAAATTTTTCATGAAAAAGGTCCTGATTTCAGGACCTTTTCGTTATCGATTGCCGTTTATTTATTCAGGCTACCAAGATCAACTGACAACGTTTACACTTTTGTGCCGATTAAAGCAGCAGCTTGAAGCCTTGTATTCGTCGTCATATTAGTCATTAACCCGCGATTTGCGCGAGTACGACTTCATGGTGATCTTTGGTTTTAAACTTATCGAATACGTGGGCGATGGTGCCGTCGGTATTGATAAGGAAGCTTAATCTGTGGATGCCATCATAGGTTTTTCCCATGAATTTCTTTTCACCCCAGACCCCAAAAGCGTCGGCGACACTGTGGTCTTCATCGCTCAGCAAAGTGAAGTTGAGTGCTTGTTTCTCTGCAAATTTAGCCAGTTTAGCCACAGGATCTGGGCTAATGCCAAATACAGTGACATTATGACTATCGAGCTCGGCTTTACTGTCACGTAGACCACAGGCTTGAACTGTGCAACCCGGCGTTGATGCTTTCGGGTAAAAATACACTAAAACAGGGCCTTGCTTAAGGCTGTCTGCCAGCGATACTGAGTTACCATGTTGATCTTGCAGTGTAAAGTGAGGCGCTTTTGCCCCAGCCGTTAAGGTATTCATCTATTATCCTCTGTCCTCTAAGATGGCAGTGCCTTCCATACGACGAATAGTACAATCTAAGGTCATATCTTGGGCGAGCTGATAGATACTCTGTTCGAGCTTTTCTAGTTCAACTTTTTCAGGAATATTAATGGTTAGCGACACATTTTGCGTTTGTTCACCACCGGGGAGTTCCTCAGAAAATGAACGTACTGCGGCAAGATCTAATGACCTGTCAGCAAGGAACTGGGTAATACGTTTAATGGTGCCGCGTTGGTCCTTACCCGTGAAGCGTACTTCGAGGCGAGAAAGGTAGTTTTGTGGTGTGTGTTTAGAGGTGCGTTTCATCACCGTCAGCAGTTCTAACTCAACGCTGAGACTGGGGAACATACTTTCAATTTTCGTTATTGATGCCCACGAGCCAGACAACATCATGATCAGGGTAAATTCGTTACCAAATAATGCCATACGGCTGTCGACGATATCGCAGTCACAGTCACTGGCAAGTCGAGCTAGTTTACTTACAAGTCCAGGACGGTCGAGACCCATCGCTGTTACGACCAGGAAATTGGTCATGAATTTTCCTCACTTTTTCGATATCATAGAGCGAAAACTCAGGGTTGAAGCTGAGTTTTTGTGCGGGATGTAATGCTACCATAACTAATTCAATTTGAGAGCCCCGTTAATGCTTGTCATTAGTGGTTGGCATCAGTACCATAGCGAATCCTGAAATCTTGGGGAAAGTCAGATGATAAACGGAAGCATCGTAGCCTTAATCACGCCAATGAACAGTGATGGCTCAGTAGATTTTGCAAGTCTTGAAAGGTTAGTCGAATTCCATATTGACCAAGGCACAGATGCCATTGTGGCCGTTGGTACTACTGGCGAGTCAGCGACTCTGCCTATGCCTGAGCATGTAGCGGTCGTTTCACAAACCGTTAAATTTGCTGCGGGACGTGTTCCTGTCATTGGTGGCAATGGCGCCAATGCCACATCTGAAGCCGTTGAGCTCACCAAGTCCTTATCTAAGGTGGGTGTTGCCGCTATGCTTGGTGTAACGCCATATTATAATAAGCCAACGCCTAAGGGATTGATTGCGCATTATAAAGCCGTGGCCGCTAGCACAGATATTCCACAAATTCTTTATAATGTTCCAGGCCGTACTGCCGTTGATATGCTGCCAGAAACTGTTGCCGAGCTTGTTAGCGTGAGCAACATTATTGGTGTAAAAGAGGCGACAGGTGACTTATCCCGTGTAAAACGTCTGCGCGAACTGTGCGGCGACGATTTCCTCTTGTATAGCGGTGATGATGCCACTGCCAGAGAGTTTTTACTCTTAGGTGGAAATGGCGTAATTTCTGTGGCTAACAACATAGTACCAAAGGCTTTTAAAGCTATGTGTGATGCGGCGCTCGCTGGCAATGCCGAGTTGGCTCAGAGCATAGATACCCCGCTGCGCGGTTTGTATAGCACACTGTTTTGTGAAGCCAACCCTATCCCAGTAAAATGGGCTGCCCATCGTATGGGTTTGATTAAATGTGGCCATATTCGTTTACCTTTGACTGAACTTTCTGAGCAATGTCATGGTCTGTTGATAGAAGCAATGACTCGTGCCCAGATAGAGGTTAAATAATTAATGTTAAAGAAAGTCACTCCACTGATCTTAGTTGCTGCTGTTGCAGCCTGTAGTTCGCCACTTGATCGCCGCCAAGCGAACGGTAACGACGACTATGTTCAGGCCGAGCAAGCACCTTTGCTTAAGATCCCCGCGGGATTAAAAACGCCACCCTACAATAAAGAATTCGATGTACCAGCACTGGGTTCTAAAGTGAATGCTTCGCTGTATGGCAAAAACTTAGATATCCGTCCGCCACTGCAAGTACTGCCAATGGCGGAGGGTACTCATGTAGAAGAGGGCAGTGACAACATTAAAATCGTGGTTGAATCCATCGACAATGCTGTGGATTTGAAACAAGAAATCTTCACAAACTTAGATGGTTTCTTTGCTCAAAAAGGTATTGCTGTTCGTAGCCGTGATTTTGACAAAGGCAACATAGAAACCGATTGGATTGAAAGCCGTGAAGTGATTGAATCGAGCATGTGGGGCTCGGATAAAGTTTATCTGTTGCGCCAACGCTATCGTTTTGACGTGGAAACGCGTCCACATGGTCGTACTGCAAATATCGTTATTCACTTAGTTGAACACGAAGAGTTCTACGACGATAAAGCGCAACAAGTTTTATTAAGCGGTGAAGATAAGCAAAGATACACTATTGATATGCTGAACAGCGCCATTGCGTATATCAGCGTTAAGCGCGACCAAGCGATCCAATCGAATCGTTTGAAGCAAACCTTAGGTATTAATGTTGATCTCGTGACGCCTGAAGAAGGTAAAGCTTACTGGTCTGCTAAAGCCTCTTACAAGCAAGTGTGGGATCGTCTACGCATAGTGCTACCAGAAATGGGCTTTGAAATTGCCGATATGGATAGTGCTAAAGGATTGTACTTTATCAAGTTTGACGATAACTCTGGTTTCTGGAGTTCATTGTGGGGCGAAGATAAGTTAGCACTGAAAGAAGGTAGCTACCGTTTACTGCTTGAAGATGGTGATACTCCAGAAGAAACGAAAATCTTCCTTCGCGATAACGAAGATCAGCCATTAAGCGATGAAGTGGTTAGCAATGTGTACCAGTCACTGTCAAACCTGATGAAAGAAGAACGTCAAATACGTTAATTTCAGCAGTTGACTAGAAAAGGGCGAATTATCGCCCTTTTTTATTGGCTGCGATTTGAGTTTTAAGCAGGGGATTGTCGATTATCTAGGCGATCTGTGTTTCAGGATTTAATTATCTATATACCAATCTTTTTCAAATGGTTTTAGTGATAAATGTTGATTTAGTGGCAATAAGTAAAATTAATCACTTAACAACCTTGTTATCGTACTGCATTCTGGCAACTCAACCATTGATATCGCCAAAGACACTTAATCATACATATTTTGCGCTATCAGCGTAATTTGTAAGAAAAAGTAAAACGTATTGATGCGATGATGTGAGTGAGTAAACTAGCCGTCATTAATGCGAGTCATTCCTTGGAAGCCCGATGAAAAAAATTATTCTAATAATCGCCATATTGGCCGCGGCATGGTTTGGATACCAAGCCATGCAACCGCAAGAGATTGCTGCAGCCCAGATTAAACTCATACCTAATGTGGTGATTGCCACTGCCGCTATGGCGCCCATTCGCGATGAAGTTGAAGCTATTGGTAGCAATAAAGCCACAGAATCTGTAACGATAACGCCTAAAGTTACCGACATGGTGATAGCGCTTAAATTTGACGACGGCGATATCGTTAAAAAGGGCGAGTTATTAGTCCAACTGCAAAATGCTGAGCAGATCGCTAAGGTTAAAGCCGCGCAAGTCAAAGTCAGTGATAATCAACGTGAATTAGCTCGGATCAGTTCGTTGGTGACTAGCCGCACTGTGGCCGAGTTAGAACGCGATAGATTACAAACCCTTATTGATACCACCCGTGCCGAGCTCGAACAGGCACAATCATCACTCAATGATCGCAGTATTCTGGCGCCTTTTAATGGCCGTTTAGGTTTACGTCAAATCAGTGTGGGCAGCTTAGTGTCACCCGGCACTGTGATTACGACATTGGATGATATTTCTACCATTAAGCTCGATTTTTCAGTGCCAGAGCGCTTTATTCAAGATTTAGAGCCAGGTAAAAAGGTGGAAGCCAAAGCGGTCGCTTTCCCTGATGTGACTTTCAAAGGTGTGGTGACATCGATTGATAGCCGTGTGAATCCAACCACGCGCACAGTGATTGTTCGCGCCGAAATTCCCAATCCTGAGCTGCGTTTATTACCGGGCATGTTGATGAAGGTCAAACTCATCAAGCGTAGCCGCGAGGCCTTGATGTTGCCTGAATCTGCCATTATCCCGATCCAAAACAGCCATTATGTTTATAGCGTCAATGCTGACAAGGTGATTGAACGTAAACAAGTCACTATTGGTATTCGCACCCGTGGCTGGGTGGAGATCTTAGACGGTTTAGCCTTGGGCGAAAATGTGGTGATCCGCGGCTTACTGAAAGTTCATCCTGGGGATAAAGTGCAAACTGAGTTCGCGGAAAAGTTTAGTTATCTTACTGATACGAACGCGGAGCCAAGTGTATGATCCTTACTGATCTCTCGGTCAAACGTCCCGTATTTGCCTCAGTGATCAGCTTGCTGCTGGTCGCTTTCGGGCTTGTCTCCTTTGATAAATTACCCCTGCGCGAATACCCAAACATAGATCCGTCAGTGGTATCTATCGACACGAATTACCGCGGTGCCAGTGCTGCCGTGGTGGAAAGCCGCATTACCCAATTGATTGAAGACAGGATCAGTGGCGTCGAAGGCATTCGTCACGTGAGTTCATCGAGCAGTGATGGCCGCTCATCGGTTACCTTAGAGTTTGATATTAGTCGTAATATTGAAGATGCAGCTAACGATGTGCGCGACAGGATCTCAGGTTTACTCGACAATTTACCCGATGAAGCTGATCCCCCAGAAGTACAAAAGGCCAATGGCAGTGATGAAGTGATCATGTGGCTCAATCTCGTGTCGGATCAAATGACGACCCTAGAATTGACCGATTACACCAACCGTTATTTGTCGGACCGCTTTTCGGTGGTCGATGGTGTGGCGCGGATGCGTATTGGTGGTGGTAAGGTTTACGCCATGCGCGTTTGGCTTGACAGACAAGCCTTGGCTTCTCGCAGTTTAACGGTTGCCGATGTTGAGGCCGCGCTCAGAGCTGAGAACGTCGAGTTACCTGCAGGTTCGATAGAGTCGAAGGAGCGGCACTTTACAGTGCGACTGGAGCGGGGTTATCGCACTGCCGAAGATTTCGCAAACTTAGTGATCACCCAAGGGGAAGACGGTTATTTAGTCAAACTGAGCGATGTCGCGCGGGTGGAAATTGGCTCTGATGAAGAGCGGATTATGTTCCGTGGCAACAAAGAGGCAATGATAGGTTTAGGCGTGTCTAAACAGTCAACCGCCAATACGTTAGAAGTGGCGCGCGCAGTGAACGCGCTGGTTGACAAAATCAACCCGACCTTGCCAGCGGGCATGTCGATTAAACGCAGTTACGATAGCTCAGTGTTTATCGAAGCCTCGATTAAAGAAGTGTATCAAACCCTGTTCACTGCGATGATTTTAGTGATTATCGTGATTTATCTGTTCCTTGGCAGTGTGCGCGCTATGTTGATCCCCGCGATCACTGTGCCAGTGTCTCTGCTCGGCACCTTTATTGTGCTGTATGCACTAGGTTATACCATTAACCTCTTGACCTTATTGGCGATGATCCTCGCCATCGGTATGGTGGTGGATGATGCGATTGTGATGCTGGAAAACATTCATAGACGTATCGAAGAAGGGGACTCACCGCTCAAAGCTGCTTTTCTCGGTGCGCGTGAAGTGGCTTTTGCTGTTATCGCGACCACACTCGTGTTGGTCGCGGTATTTATGCCAATCACTTTCCTTGAGGGTGATTTAGGTAAACTCTTTAAAGAGTTTGCCGTGACCATGAGTGCGGCCGTGCTGTTCTCTAGCCTAGTGGCGCTCACACTCACGCCCATGATGTGCTCTAAGTTGCTTAAGCCGAGCTCGCAGGATTCTTGGTTGGTACGTAAGGTCGACGGCATAATGACAAAAGTGTCAAACCGGTATCAATTGTCCTTAAAATCCGCCATGGCTCACCCGATATTAGTGTCGATTCTGGTGTTAGTCGCATTAGGTTCTAGTGTCTATTTAGTCCAAAAAGTACCGCAAGAATTTGCGCCACAGGAAGACCGTGGTTCGTTATTCTTGATGGTCAACGGGCCACAGGGCGCGAGTTACGAATACATAGAATCCTATATGAATGAAGTGGAAAACCGCTTGATGCCATTGGTCGAAACGGGTGATATCAAACGTCTGCTCATTCGTGCCCCCCGTGGCTTTGGCCGCGCGGCGGATTTCTCTAACGGTATGGCAATCATAGTACTGGAAGACTGGGGCAAACGTCGTCCAGTAAAGGAAGTTATCGTCGACATTAATAAACGTCTTGCTAATCTCGCCGGGGTGCAAGCGTTCCCTGTAATGCGCCAAGCCTTTGGTCGCGGCGTAGGTAAACCTGTGCAATTTGTGATTGGTGGACCTAGCTACGAAGAGCTTGCCCGCTGGCGCGATATCATGATGCAAAAGGCGGCACAGAATCCCAAATTATTAGGATTAGATCACGATTATAAAGAGACTAAGCCTCAACTTCGAGTCGTCATCGACAGAGACAGAGCCGCGAGCCTTGGAGTGTCGATTTCAAACATTGGCCGTACGTTGGAATCCATGCTGGGCTCACGCTTAGTGACGACGTTTATGCGTGACGGTGAAGAATACGATGTGATCGTTGAAGGCGAGCGCGATAATCAAAATACGGCGGCGGATCTGCAAAATATCTATGTTCGTTCCGAGCGCAGTCAGGAGCTTATTCCGCTGTCTAACTTAGTGACTGTGGAGGAGTTTGCCGACGCCAGTTCGCTGAACCGTTACAACCGTATGCGCGCGATCACCATAGAAGCCAGTTTGGAAGATGGTTATAGTCTAGGTGAAGCCCTTGATTATATGAATCAATTGGCGCGTACCTATTTACCAGCGGAAGCGGTGATTAGCTACAAGGGCCAATCCCTCGATTATCAAGAGTCGGGTAGCTCTATGTACTTCGTATTCATCCTCGCACTGGGGATTGTATTCCTCGTGCTCGCGGCGCAGTTTGAGAGTTATATCCACCCTGTGGTGATCATGCTTACTGTGCCGCTGGCTACCGTCGGCGCCTTAATTGGTTTGTGGCTTACGGGGCAGAGTCTTAATATTTACAGTCAGATAGGCATTATTATGCTGGTCGGGTTAGCCGCGAAAAATGGCATCTTGATTGTCGAGTTTGCTAACCAATTACGGGATAAAGGCGTTGATTTTGATAAGGCCATTATCCAAGCGTCAGCGCAGCGGTTACGACCTATCTTAATGACAGGGATCACCACTGCCGCTGGTGCCGTGCCATTGGTGTTGGCGGTAGGCGCGGGTGCTGAAACTCGTTTTGTGATTGGTGTAGTGGTGTTGTCTGGGATTTTACTGGCAACCCTATTCACTATCTTCGTGATCCCAGCCGCTTATGGACTCTTTGCCCGCAACAGCGGATCGCCCGAAGCCATCGCCCAACAGTTAGAAAAAGAATTAGCCGAAGACTAACGCCTCACTTAGGCTGATGTTGAAAGTACACTAAAGTCCTCACATAGGCGCTTGGTATTCATCAAGCGCCTTATTTTTCGCCATTCGAACCTCGTTTTAGCCCTTGCCCTTGAAAAGCAAATTTGGAGCCCCATTTAGTAAACACTAAGCGTTACTTTTACCAAATTGCGTAACAAATAAAGGAAAATTTCATGTCACAACAAGAAACTCATGGTTTTCAAACAGAAGTCAAACAGCTGTTGCATTTGATGATCCATTCTTTGTATTCCAACAAAGAAATTTTCTTGCGTGAACTGGTCTCCAACGCTGCGGATGCGGCGGACAAGCTGCGTTATCTGGCGTTGACCAATGACGCTCTGTATGAAGGCGACGGTGAACTGCGAGTCCGTATCAGTGCCGATAAAGAAAAAGGCACTGTGACCATCGAAGACAACGGTGTGGGTATGACCCGCGATGGCGTGATTGAGCATTTAGGCACAATCGCAAAATCAGGCACCGCTGATTTCTTTAAGAATCTATCGGGCGAATCCTCAAAGGATTCACAGTTAATCGGTCAGTTCGGTGTTGGTTTCTATTCGGCTTTTATCGTGGCGAAAAAAGTCACCGTTCGCACCCGTGCTGCCGGTCATAAGGCCGATGAAGCCGTATTGTGGGAATCAGAAGGCGAGGGTAACTTCACCGTTGATACCATCACTAAGGCGAGCCGTGGTACTGAAATTACGCTGCACCTGCGTGATGAAGAAAAAGAATTTGCCGATGATTGGCGCCTGCGTTCGATCATCACTAAATACTCAGATCATATCTCTGTGCCAGTTGAAATGTGGCAAGAAGGCTCGCCAGAGCGTGATGGTCCTGATGGCGAAAAAATTCCTGCGACCGAAGGTCAATGGAAAGTCATGAACAAAGCCACGGCTTTGTGGATGCGCAATAAAGCTGATATCAGTGACGAAGAGTATCAAGAGTTTTACAAACACATTTCCCACGATTACACAGACGCACTACTGTGGAGTCATAATCGGGTAGAAGGTAAGCAAGAATACACTAACCTATTGTATATTCCTGCAAAAGCGCCTTGGGATATGTGGAATCGCGACCGTAAACACGGCCTAAAACTGTTTGTGCAACGTGTGTTCATCATGGATGACGCTGAGCAATTTATGCCATCTTATCTGCGCTTCGTGCAGGGCTTAATTGACTCAAACGATCTGCCGCTGAACGTATCCCGCGAAATTCTGCAGGATAACCACGTGACCAAAGCGATGCGTACTGGTATCACCAAACGTGTGCTTGGCATGCTGGAAAAACTGGCGAAAGACGATGCGGAAAAATATCAACAGTTCTGGGCTGAATTTGGGCAAGTGCTGAAAGAAGGGCCTGCGGAAGATTTCGCCAACCGTGAGCGTATTGCTGGCTTATTGCGTTTTGCCTCTACCCACACGGGCAGTGCTGCGCCGACTGTGTCACTCGATGACTACATCAGCCGCATGAAAGAAGGTCAAACTAAGATTTATTACATTGTTGCCGACAGCCATGAAGCAGCTGCTAACAGCCCACATTTAGAGTTGTTACGTAAGAAAGGCATTGAAGTCTTACTGATGTCAGAGCGTATCGACGAGTGGCTAATCAACCACTTAACTGAGTACAAAGAGAAACAACTGCACTCAGTGACCAGTGGTGATTTAGAACTTGGCGAGCTGGAAGATGCATCTGAAAAAGAAGCGCAAGAAAAGCTTGAGCAAGAATCGGTAGCTTTAGTTGAACGCATTAAAGCGGCATTAGGCTCAACCGTTGCGGATGTGAAAGTTACGTCACGCTTAACTGACACCCCAGCCTGTGTGGTGGCGGGTGAAGGCGAAATGTCGACTCAGATGATTAAGCTGATGCAAGCTGCGGGTCAACCTGTGCCAGAAGTGAAGCCGACATTTGAGATCAACCCAGCGCACCCATTAGTATCGCGCTTAAATGATCTTCAAGATGAAGCCGCCTTCGCGGATTGGTCAAATCTGCTGCTGCAACAGGCGCAATTATCTGAAAAAGGTAGCCTTGCGGACCCATCGGCCTTTATCAAGCTGATGAACCAAATGTTACTGGCTAACATGAAGTAAATGACTATCGGGGCCCTTCTTTGAACGGCCCCGATATTGTTTCTAGTGCAGGAAGAGTGGTTTGCGCCTAGCCTGTCACTCAATCCGTTAGCGGTAAGACTCGATTTTAAGACTTGGTTCTAACGCTTAGTTTTAAAAGAATAAGGCCTCCCATGATAGAGGCCTTAAATGTTAAGGGAATACTATGGATAATATCCTCAGCCTGACTAAAGACAATATTCAGCAAGTGGTTGACGCCTCGATGCAACAGATCGTGGTGTTAGCATTTTGGGCACAGCCGCAGGAACAAAGTGTGGCTATGCTGCGCACCTTAGAGCAAATTGCCGCGCAAAATGCGGGTCGATTCGTGCTCGCTAAAGTCGACTGTGAAGCCGAATTAGAAATCGCCAATTACTTTCGCATTCAAAGCCTACCGACCACGTTAGTATTGGATAAAGGTCAGCCTGTCGATGGTTTTGCTGGCCAGCAAGATGCGGCGCAAGTCACGGCTATGCTGGATAAACATTTGCCGCCTATGTGGCAGTTACAGTTAGCACAGGCCAAAGCATTGCTCGCCTTGAGTCAAGTAAGTGCAGAGGATCTTGCTACTGCGGCTGTGTTGCTTAAAGACGCGCATACAGGGTCAAATCAAGCGGGTGAGGTGAGTCTAGTGCTTGCCGATGTGTATCTGATGCAGGGCGAATTAGTGTTAGCACAAGCCATGCTTGAGAAGGTAGGGCTTGCTGACCAAGATGGTTACTACCAGAGTTTAAAAGCTAAGCTCGCACTTGCCTTAGATGCGGCGGATACCCCTGAAATTCGCGATTTGCAGCAAAAGTTTGAGCAAAATCCAACAGATTTAGTGTTATTACTCGAGCTGAGTAAGGCATTGCATGCTGCTCACCGCGATGATGAAGCATTAGAACTGTTATTCGGTGTGCTCAGTAAAGATTTAGGTGCTGAAAATGGCACAGTAAAACAAGTATTTATGGAAGTATTAACGGCACTTGGCCAAGGTAATCCCATAGCCAATCAATACCGCCGTAAGCTCTATACTTTGCTCTATTAATGAAAAAAATCGCTTAGTAACCGCAGTTTATTTGCGGTTTCTGAGGCTAAAGTCGAAGCTAAAACCCTTCTCAATGGCGGCCAGATGTGCGAAGATCGCCGCCCTAAGAAGAATATCAATGCGAAAAGAGGACTCTTGAGATGCGCATTATCCTATTGGGCGCCCCAGGTGCCGGTAAAGGTACCCAGGCCCAGTTCATTATGGAACAGTATGGTATCCCACAAATTTCCACTGGTGATATGTTACGTGCCGCGGTAAAAGCGGGTACTCCACTGGGTTTGGAAGCGAAAAAAGTGATGGATGCTGGTCAACTGGTTTCTGATGATCTGATCATCGGTCTGGTTAAAGAGCGTATCGCACAGGAAGACTGTGTTAAAGGTTTCTTGTTAGACGGTTTCCCACGTACTATCCCACAGGCGGATGCGATGGCGGCAAACGGTATTAGCATTGATCACGTGATTGAAATCGACGTGCCAGACGAAGAAATCGTTAAGCGCATGAGCGGTCGCCGTGTTCACCCAGGTTCTGGCCGTGTTTACCATGTGGTTTTCAATCCACCTAAAGTGGAAGGTAAAGACGACGTGACGGGCGAAGATTTAGCTATTCGTCCAGATGATGAAGAAAGCACAGTGCGTAAACGCCTCGCGATTTATCACGAGCAAACTAAGCCGCTGGTTGAATACTACGGTAAAGTGGCTGCCGCTGGTCAAACTCAATACAACAAGTTTGACGGTACTCAATCGGTTGCGGCCGTGAGTGAGCAGTTAGCTAGGGTGTTGAAATAACCGAATAAAGGTTAATTTACGAGAACAAGTTCTCATATTAAGAAAAAGCCTGCCGATGCAGGCTTTTTTTATGGGTATCGCAATGTTAGCCTCCAAGTGAACTTCATTAACCATGAGCCTAACGTTGAATCCTTCCCCTGCTTTTGGTGTGTTATTGGTTAACCTCGGCACGCCTGATCAACCTAGTCCTAAGGCCGTTAAACGCTTTTTAAGGCAGTTTTTAAGTGATCCCCGTGTCGTCGATTTATCGCCGTGGATTTGGCAACCGCTGCTGAACTGCATTATTCTCAACACCCGTCCGGCGAAAGTCGCCAAACTCTACCAAAGCGTGTGGACACCAGAAGGCTCGCCCTTAATGGTGATAAGTGCACGCCAAGCACAAAAGTTGGCGGTGGACTTAAGTGCAACCTTTAACCAGACCATTCCGGTTGAACTGGGCATGAGTTACGGCAATCCCTCCATCGATGTGGGATTTGAACGTCTAAAAGCTCAAGGGGCAGAGCGTATTATTGTGCTGCCTTTGTATCCCCAATATTCCTGCTCGACAGTGGCAAGTGTGTTCGATGCTGTTGCCCGTTATCTTAAAACCGTGCGTGACATGCCGCAGGTTCGCTTTAATAAAGACTATTTTGACCATAGCGCTTATATTGCTGCGCTGGCACACAGTGTGACGCGCCACTGGAAAATCCATGGGCAGGCCGACAAGTTGCTCTTGTCATTTCATGGTATCCCACTGCGTTATGTGAAAGAGGGGGATCCATACCGCGAGCAGTGTTTTGTCACGGCTAAACTATTGGCGCAAAAACTTGAGCTGAGCGAGTCGCAGTGGCAAGTGTGCTTCCAATCGCGCTTTGGCCGCGAAGAATGGTTAACGCCCTACGCCGATAAACTATTGGCCGAGTTACCTGCGCAAGGGATCAAAAGTGTTGATGTGATTTGCCCTGCGTTTGCGACCGATTGCCTCGAAACCTTAGAAGAAGTCTCCATTGGCGCTAAGGAAACCTTTTTGCATGCGGGTGGCAGCGACTATCGGTTTATCCCTTGTTTGAACGACGATGAGTTACACATTGAATTATTACGGCAATTAATCCAAGAACAAGCGGTATCTTGGGCCCATACCCAAGCCACCTGAAGATACGAGTTTCAGAGCGCCTAGGGTGATTCAATTCAAGGCGCATCAATGACAGAATGTCGGCCACCTTTTGAATTGATGCAACACGGAAGTGAAGTGCCCTAGGCGCTCCGTCCCGGCGTTTTTTAACGCACTTTATACTGTGTTGACTATTTTTAACTTAGCCCACTAGGTCTGCAAATAGCCGCCTTGCCTAAAGTGCGTTAAATTCCCGCTGAATCCTGCATCTTCAGGTTGTTTGGGTATTGGAGCACTGGCTTCGAACTGATTTTGTGATAGAATCTGCGCCCTTCCGGCTAAGGGGTGGTTTTTTTGTCTCGCTAGCCTAGACTCAATATTTTTAGGATGCTGCTTGGCTTGACCGCCTCGGCAGACGCCAATTAGCATGGATGCCAGGAAAAGAGAGCCACTATGAAGTTTCCCGGTCAGCGTAAATCTAAACATTATTTTCCGGTTAAAACCCGAGATCCGCTGCTTGAACAGCTGACTCAACAGCCTCAGCCGTTTGCGACCTATATCAGCGGTATTGATCAAACCTTAGTGGATATCGAAGCAAAAGTGGAAGACGAATTGCTGAGCCGTTATGGCTTGCCCAAAGGCAATTCTACCTTGATCAATGATGAACAGGCCCACAGACTCTACACTGAGTTAAAAATTCATGGTTTGATTAGCGATGAATTTGCTGGTGGCACTATTGGTAACACAGTGCACAACTATTCTATTCTGGCCGATGACCGTTCAGTGCTGTTTGGAGTAATGAGTCAAAATATCGAAGTGGGCAGTTACGCCTACCGCTATTTATGTAATACCTCTTCTAAAGTCGACCTTAACTTTCTACAACCTGTAGATGGTCCTATCGGTCGCTGTTTTACCCTGATTTCTGAGTGCGGCGAGCGAACATTTGCGATCAGCAAAGGCGCTATGGATAAACTCACACCTGAATTTATCGATAAAGACGTGGTGCAGGGCAGTTCAGCCTTAGTGTTGACCGCGTATTTGATGCGCGCCAGTGATGGCGACCGTATTACCGATGCGGCCATGTGCGCTATCGAATATGCAAAAGCCGCCGAAGTTCCCGTGGTATTAACCTTAGGCACGCGTTTCTTGATTGAAGAAGATCCACAATGGTGGCAAAACTTCATCAAAGAACATGTCACCATTTTGGCGATGAATGAAGACGAAGGTGAAGCCTTAACGGGTTCACGGGATCCTCTGCTTGCCAGTGAAAAAGCCTTGGAATGGTGCGACATGGTATTAACCACAGCGGGTCCAATCGGGCTTTATACTGCGGGTTATACCGAGGACTCAGAAAAACGCGAAACGACTCACACGCTGTTGCCGGGTGCTATCCCTGAATTTAATCGTTATGAATTCTCCCGTCCAAAGCTTAAAAGTGACTGTGAAACACCGATTAAAGTGTTTGCCCACATTTCACCTTACATGGGCGGCCCTGAAAAAATCGGTAACACTAATGGCGCTGGCGATGGCGCATTATCGGCGTTATTGCACGATCTGGCGGCCAATACTTTCCACAAGACTAACGTGCCAGGCTCAAGTAAACATAAGCGCGATGGCCTGTGTTATTCTTCGTTCTCTCAAGTGTGTAAGTATGCTAACCGCGTCGCCTATGAAGTCTTAGCTCAGCATAGCCCGCGTTTATCCCGCGGTTTACCTGAGCGCGAAGACAGCTTAGAAGAATCCTACTGGGAAAGATAAGTCGGTAGCTGTATTGGTATTAAGCTGACTGATTTACGTTAGGGCAATAACGGCAAACCGTTGTTGCCCTTATTTTTATGGCGTTTATCAATAATCAATTAACTAAGCATTAATTTTAACTACAGGCAGTTGCGAATAAATGTTAACGTTAGTCGGGTTCAGGTAGTCCAAATACAGCGATAATTTAAGGTGGAATTTTCGGTGAAAGCGCAAATCTTAAGAGAAATGAAGGTACTCACGGCCATAGAGCCAGAGTTCGAAGTGCAACGTCGTGTCGCGTTTATTAAAACCAAACTAAAAGAAGCACGCAGCAAGGCATTGGTATTAGGGATCAGCGGTGGGGTGGATTCTTCTACTGCTGGGCGTTTGTGTCAGTTAGCGGTGGACAGTTTAAACCAAGAAAATAGCCAAGGCGGTTACCAGTTTATCGCCGTGCGATTACCCTATCAGATCCAAAAAGATGAGCATGAGGCGCAATTAGCCTGTCAGTTTATTCAGCCCTCTAAGTTGGTCACTGTGAATGTGCATCAAGGCGTTGATGGTGTGCATAGCGCTACCGTTGCCGCGTTAGTCGAAGCTGGATTGCCTTTGCCCGATGTGGCGAAGGTTGATTTTGTGAAGGGTAACGTTAAAGCCCGTATGCGGATGATAGCGCAATACGAACTCGCCGGACTCGTGGGCGGGCTTGTGGTGGGGACAGATCACAGTGCCGAAAATATCACAGGTTTTTACACTAAATGGGGCGATGGTGCCTGCGATTTAGCGCCATTATTTGGTCTTAACAAACGCCAAGTTCGCCAACTCGCCGCGTATCTTGGCGCGCCAGAATCGTTAGTCTATAAAGCGCCGACCGCGGATTTAGAAGACAATAAACCGTTACTCGAAGATGAAGTCGCGCTTGGCCTAACCTATGCGCAAATCGATGATTTCCTTGAGGGTAAAGACGTCGGCAAGGCGGTTGAAGACAAGTTAATTGGTATTTATAAGGCGACGCAGCATAAACGTCAGCCTATTCCAACCATTTACGACTAACCCTGAATCGTCCTTGAATATGCACTCGTTTGAACTCTGTTCACGAGTGCTTTTTTATGCCTTTGTTATTTGGTGACTAATGCTGTGGTGACAGCCGTTACCACAATCATAATGGAATTATTCACTGTGTTGGGGCTCTGGCGTTGCTAAGTGTTGGCGTGTCAGGGCGATCAGTTGGTTTGGGTATTGGCGATAATCCAAATAGGGCGTGAGTAAACAATGCTGTCCTAGCGAAGATGGCAGCTTAAGTACGGTTATGGATTTATTTTGGGCAGTTAAATGCTGCGCACCGGAATCGTTCACGGACATGGTGAGCCCTAAAGCATTTGCGGCCACTTGCCCCGCAATGAGATGAATCTTAGCGTTTGCCATCAGCTCTATAGCGCCTATGCAGATCATTTCATTTTGCTTGAGTAACACTTGGTCACGATAGCTGCGCCAGTCATCTCCAACCGTACTTATTTTGGCCATAATAGTGAAGATCTTACGCCAATGATTGCCATTGAGAGCTATAAGAGTCGCGACAGCGTCTGGCTGAGTGTAATGCCAGTTCTCAGGTACCAGCGGCGCGGTAGGAAGATAGTAGGCGAACCTAGCGTGTGGATTACCGATTATCATCGAGAGTGTATAAGTTTCGTTGGAATAAGACTATTTTCGATCCTAACCCGATTAAGGCCTATGCGGCTAATAAAATTGCGAGATGAGTAAATTTGGGTGACTAAATTGGAGTGATTACACTAGTAGATTTTATCGCGGTAAAACGTTTGAAGGATGTTTTTATCTACCCGTATAATCTAGTTGCACATTTTATCTACATGTAGGAACAGCGATGAAGGCCATCATCATAGGTTCGACAAAACACCTATTTTTAGCTGCAGTGTATGCGAGTACTGGCATAGTGGTGGCGTTACTCGCGACAGGGATCTATTTTCTTAATGCGCGCCCTGAGCTGTCACTTTGGCATACGGTCGAGCTAGAAAATGAGTTCCATTATAATACTAAACTCGCTAATTTTAATGAATACTTAGCGCTAGAAGAGCGCCTATTCGCCGAAGTTGAGTGCAAAGTTGTCAAAAAGATTCCCGCCAATGAATTTTCTCCAGTGAACCGCTATGTCAAAAATAGCTTATCCGATCCTGCCCATTGGCCACAAAATTGGAATCGCAGTTATGAATGGCCTGTGGCTAATGCCGAATTTGGAGTATTATTGCTCCACGGTATGTCGGATTCGCCCTATGCTCTATCCAATGTGGCGGCGCACTTTAAAGGTAAAGCCCATGTACTCGGTTTAAGATTGCCAGGGCATGGCACGATTCCAAGTGGATTGACTGAGCTTTATTGGCAAGATCTGGCCGCTGCGGTTAATTTATCCACAGCGCATATGCGGCAAACTCTGAAAGATAAACCATTATTTGTGGTGGCTTTTTCGACGGGTGCCGCCGTCGCGCTGAACCATGAGTTAGAACGTATCAGCCATAATAAAACCCCAGATTATGATGGAATGATTTTTATCTCTCCCGCGATAGGGCTAGCGCCATCTGCGGCGGCCGCACGCTGGCAGAGTTGGATAGGACGATTGTTGGAGCTGGATAAACTGCAATGGAACAGTATTCAAGTGGAATACGATCCCTTTAAATACACCTCTTTTGCGGTTAATGCGGGCGATGTAGTTTATCAATTAGCCCTACGTAACCAAGGTTTATTGGCAGGATTAACGCCGCAGCAACGGGCGCAAGTTCCGTCTATACTCACCTTTCAGTCGGTAGTGGACGCAACGGTTTCAACCGCGGCGGTGGTGAATAATCTGTATCAAACGTTGCCAGAAAAAGGTCATGAGCTAGTGCTGTTTGATATGAACCGACTCGATGTGAATGCCAAAATGGTGTCCAATGATCCGCTTGCGGGCTTATTGGCGAACATTAATAACCCTGAGTTACATTATCGCGGCACTGTGGTGGAAAATATCAGTAATGAAACCACGCAGGTTCAGGCGCGATACTTTGGTTTAGATGAACAGAATTTAGATACACAGGATATAGACACACAGGGTAAAGTGCTCACTCAGGTCAGTGAAAACGTGCGGATATTAGATTTATATTGGCCTGCAGGCGTGTATTCTTTATCCCATGTTGCGCTACCTTTTGGCATAGATGATGGGCTTTATGGCGCGGTGATCCAGCCTGATTTACATAGGATCCAAATCGGAGCCTCAGCTTCGCGGGGAGAGCGCGGCTTGTATAGCGTGTCAGCATCTGAAATGTTACGACAGAAATGGAATCCATTTTTCCCGTATCTACTCGAGCGCATGGATGAGTATCGACTCGCCCATATGCACTCGCATTGAATGATGATTTAGTAAACAGGTGTCATTATGTCTGTTCTGCAGCTAAATCCTGTTTGAGTATGGTCGTAATCAGTATCGAGCAATCATTATCGACGAAAATTGTGTCATTCAGAACATAAACTAAGCAGTTGATCAAAGAGATGTAATGAAGCCCTTGCGCAGTTGCGAGGCAATTGCTACAGTTCTGGCTCGCTTAAGATAAACCCCATAAACAGTATCTTAGGTGATAAGTAATTGAGCAAAAGCCGTAAAGATTATCGCTAAACTGTATTTAGCTAAGTCAGAACAGGTATGCAATATACTTAAAAATTCGGTATGTAGCGCAGCCCGGTAGCGCACTGTCATGGGGTGTCAGGGGTCGGAGGTTCGAATCCTCTCATACCGACCATATTCCCTAGGAAAGTCAGTTATTTGAAAAATAGTAACTGGCTTATTCTATATACAATCCTCGTACATGTACACAAGCACAATGTACACGCCAAACACGGTAGCTTAATGCCTTGTCATTTGCCATTTGTTACCTGTGCTTCGACTCGACAAAGCAACTACTTCTAATGATGTTTCGCTGCGACTTCCTAATCATATTGTAGTTCCTGCCTCAAATTATGTTTACTGATTCTAGATAACTTTTAAAACCACTATTAAGAATCGAAATAAGATAGCTTAATAGTTAGATTTTGCAGTTTCTACATGAAGCGATATTAGTGAGCTATCACACTTATTGCGAGCCATATTTAAGTGTCTGATTGACCATATGAAAATATTCAATGTACTATGAGCTAAAGTGGTTATGGTGAGCAGCTAGTATAGCAGCTTCGAGCATGTGATTCATAATACAGGTAGTGGGTTGCTAGATGGAGTATCTTTATAAAGCGTTAGAAGTGCTTAATGAACTGTATATGGGAGGGCCAATTGAATACGTGGTCAAAAACTCCCTTGAAAACACTGTAAGCATCATAACGTACATAGCTACGATATTAGTTGCATTGACAGCTATAGCTCTTCCACTTACACAACAATCATTGCAATGGATGGAAGATAAGTATGGTTCTGAAAGTTTAGTTAAGTACTTGAATCTAAAATCTCCTATAAGCCCTGATTCTATAGTGCCTAAAGTGCTTATATATATGGTTTTCACTTTGGCATTTTATTTGGGTAGTAAAGCTCTTCCTACAATATTACAAGTGTTTATATTACTATTCGTGATAATTTATTTTGTATACGTGGTGATTATGTATGCAAGGTATTTCTCTTATGTATTTAGGAACTTAAGTAGTTCTACATATATATATGAAAAAATTATGGATAAAACCAAGAATCTTAGTGAACTGACAACTACAGAAGTAGTCGTATTAATGGATATTGAGGGAGCTAGGCTAAAAAACAACTTGGATGTAATGTGTCTGAGTGAACAGGCAAAAAGCCTTGGTTATTCTTTAAAAAATGACGATAGTGGTAAACTGGTAGAACACATGAAATGCTATATAGCAGGCCTATATAAAATTCTCTACGGACTACCCACTAACTCCTCTCAGAAAAAATATACAACTGTCGCAAATTTACTTTCCTACTTATCATTCCAGTTACTTGGAGATAAAAGATATGCAATATCTTTAAGTAGTCTACAAGAGGTTGTAATCTGGATAGAAACTAAAAGAAACGATAGCTACAAGCCCTTTATGTCAGCTAGATTTCTCATTGAACTTGCGCCTAAAAATAATTTACATAATATGGATATATATGAGTTGGTAAATTATATCAAGATGTTAATACGTCTAGCTAAAGATGAGCACTACAGTGTAATAAAGGAATTGTACGAACGAATATGTAGTGCCTATAACCTAAATAAACATGATAGCCGTTCAAGTTTATGCTACTTTTTCCACAATAGAATTAACGCTAACTTATGGCAAACAGATTTAACACTGCAATTAGAAAAATTCTTGTTAGGTGATGACAAAAATTTTACAAGAGAACAACTTGTAGAAATTCTAGTGTCAGTAGGTATCGATATTAATGAAGATGTTAATAAACTTATTGACGAATTTATTTTTACCTTGTGGGAAGTAGACTTTAGCTGTGCAGTAAAAAGTTTGTCATATTCATTTCTTTTTTATCTACAATCAAGAGAAGATTGTTTGTTATATCTCAGGGACTCAATTAACCCATTGAAATCAGACGTGTTTAGTTATTCTGATGGCATTTTGCCTAACGATATAGACGCTATCTTAATTTCAATAGTCAACGCTCAACAGCTAGAGTATGTGGAGTTCTGGGATTCACCAAAAGAGAGTATCATTCATTCTAGTTGCGTTCTTTTTTTGTATGAGATTGTTAAATGTCAATTTAGAGGGTCTAGTCCATCATTCAATATAAATTTGTATAGATATAGTGACTTAGATCTCCTACTCTTTGCAGTTGGTAGGTTGAAAGTAGGTATCAGAAATATTGTTGAAATTGGTGGAGTTTCGAAATTTATCACTGGTCATTATTTAACTGCTGAAAAAGTTCTTCGGGTCTCAGATGAGTTTCTTGAGAATGTAATACAAAAGTTGGCTAAACATAAAGAAGAACTTGAAGAACGTGGCCCACTTAATAATGATGCTATTGAAAGTTTGAAGCAGGCTTATATGGATGCAATTGAAAATAATTCTCTCGTACCTGTTGCACTTAAGCGTTTAAAACTAGTCAGCAAAAGTTCATTTACATTAAATAACACATTCCCGAGAACTATATTTTTGAAAGACACAAATTCTTCTGTTGATTTCAAAGGTGCTGGTTCTGTATTGGTAAAGCTGCATTTGACTCGGCAGTTCGATATGATCCTTCAACATCGAGGAATTTGTTTAATTAAAAATTTCCCTATAACGGGGGCAAACATAAAAGTAGTTATTCTTAAGTCAGGTGTTCAAGAGTACTTGAGTAAGACTGGATTTACCTTTACTGATAAAGAGATTATATGGGGGGACGGAACTAAATCAAGCTATTTCACAATAAATAATTATACATACAACAGCTTCTATTGTGCAACTTTATCAGAACCATTATTCAAATTTCAGATAGGGAAAAAGTGTCCTTTTGAGTTTGAGTTATCAGATAAAGGGAAATTGCTAGAGTCTAAGGTTAGGTTTTTCTTTACGGCAAATGTATAAAATAGTGACCGCGGCTTCACAAAAACAGCAATAACTCGGAGTTTATTATTGGCTATAATTATGTGAGCCGCAGTAGTACATAATGTTTTATTAGGCGTGTAAGCTACTCTTAATTTGGATAACTGATATTTTTGATATTTCTGAAAACTATTTTATTCATTTTTTAAAAAATTATTCAATTATTTGTTGCTTCTTTAATCATCAGATCTAATGCCTCATATTCCCTTACGGCTTCTATCGAGTTTAAGCGAGCTAAACTAGTGTACCTGCTTTGTACCTTGAGTAGATCCTCGTATACCTCAAGGAAGTGCTTTATTCGCTCAACCAATAGGCTAAGTCTAACCGAGTAAGCTTTCTCCTTAGATTCAAAGTAAATATGTACTTTCTTACCAAGATTAAAATGAGATATTCGATATGGCTTTTTCAAATTTCCTCTATTATCTTTGTCAACTCCAGCAAGTCCCGTGCTATTGACTGTTGAACACCCTATATTGACAATAAATCGGTTGATTTCCATTGGCAAAAGCGAACAGTCTTGTGGGGAATACATTAGACCATTCTGGCAATTTAAGTCTTTATCAAGTTCTAATGTACCTCGGTAGCCGATTGCCCTTATTCTGTTGGTTGTTAGTTCGTACCAAGTCTTAAAATTTGAGTAGGTGAGCCATTGATTACATACCTTAGCGCCTAAATTGAGTTTGTAGCAGCGATATAACATTCTTATCCATGCTTTATAAGGTACAGTTCGTGATTCACCTTTTAGGTTATTGATCCCAACACCATAGATTTTAGGCATACAGGCAAGCCTCTCGCTTTAATCTTTCCCTGATTACTCGTTTGGGATGATTCATCTTCGACCTACCGCATTCACATTGTTTACACTTTGAACGCCTAGTATGTCTCCCATTGATAAAGCCATTGGTGTAGAACTCTGAGCTAGGCAACTCTTTGTTGCATCCGTTACATTCTATTTTCATGGGGTTGTTCTCCTTTAGATTTAGGCCCTCCAAGGTTGAAGGGCGTATTACGTATTAGCCTTTGCTTACATAGAAAGCATTGGAGGCTGTCCGATTATTGAAGCCAGTAACACTATTTGAGGGGGTTTGGTTAGGTGAATTGGCAAGTCTCTTAGCCTCTCCTGTTGTCATCTGGACACCATTAATAACAACCATATCGCCTGAGTAAGTGGTTGTGTTTATTGATAGGCTGGCTTCTCTAGCGGCCTTAGCTGCCTCAATACGCGCATCAATGACGATCTTAACTGCTGATAACTCATCACCCTCTAATTTGAGCTCTAATCGTAGGAGCTCCAAATCAGTCATTTGGACGTACTGAGCATGACGGGCCGCCCTTTGCCCTAAGAGCTCTTTAACGTAGCTCTGGTTGGCTCCTAGGGCGTTTGGTTTGCAATTGAATGCCTTGATGTTCTCTAGGGTTTCCCGTAAGCCGTCTGAGTTACCCTCAATCAACTTAACCGCCCTCTCTAGGTATTCGCCATTGCCCGCAATACCATATCGTGAGTGCCGCATAAAACTTTCTAAGCACTCAGAGATATCAGTTATGGGGTTGTTTAGATAATCTTGAGTTAAGTCATATTCAGCCGTGTAGCGGTTTACATAATAATCTTCATAAGTAGAAGGCATTATATTTTCAACATTAGTCAGATATAGCGCTTGCTCCTCGGTGACCGCTGGTAGGAGTTTCTCATTAAGTAGTAATCTAACGGTTTCGTGTTTACCCTCAGAAAATGCTGATAAGACTTCCGCCAGCTCTTTGTTAGTCATAGTCTGGCAGGTGGTTTCTTTCGTGGTTGATTTAGTCATTATTATCCTCCTCAGGATTATGTTAGGCGCTCTGTAAGGCCATTACAGAGGCAATTAAGTTAATTTGATGTAGGTTTACTCTGGGGTGTATTTAGTGCCGTCTAAGGCTATCCAAGGGGCATTGGTGGCGCTTCCAGTCGCTCTAACAATGGTCACTGGTCGCCCGTGATTAAGGTAAAGCATGTACCGTCTTGCTTACCTGATAAATGGGATTTATTTAGAGTGGCATTCGGGTTTGTTAAGTCTTCCAAGCTAATAATTGGTGGTAACTTGAAAGTGCTGATAGGTGTGACTACGACCTTATTTCGGCCGCGATTAGAATCTCCGATAGTTGACATAATGATTTTCTCCTTATTTTGGGTAGCTAAAATTTAGCCCTCGATTGGGCTGGTTGATTTCTAAGTTCGGTTGGTGAGTTGGTACTAGGATTAGCGGGTAGCTCAAAAGGTAGGCTAGGCCATTCATTAGGCTAAGTTAATGTAAGTTAAGTAATCGGCTTAGTATGCTTAGTAGGCCAAAGAGGGTTTGCTTTTACCCATTTCTTAACCTATTCCTTTCTTATTACGTTACCTATTAAAAGGCCTTCTAAGGTCTTATTCTTTTAAGAAGATAATAAGTAAGTAAATAGTAGCCTTCTGTTACCTTCTTTAGGCCTTTAATCAAAGACTTTGTGTGTGTAACTTGAAGATAATCTCAGCGCCAACCCTAAGGCCATAGGAAGGCGAAATACTGACCTTCCACCAGCCAATCACTTCATCTAATTAAGTTGGTCGCTACGGCCTTGATAGCGCTTAATTAAATTACTGGGATTGACTGGTTTGCAATTGAATGCAGGAAGATAAGTATTGATTACCCTGAAGAGGCAATCTTAATCTGTTAAATGAGGTGTTTGAGATGGCTAAGTGTCTAGAATATTTCTTCAATAGTGGTACCAATTGATTCTTTAATAAAATCAGCTACTTACGTTGAAGTTGCTAACTATAGACTTTTCTTAACAAATGCGTGTCAAGTATTTCTATAATTATTTCTAACTAGGCTCGGCTATTGCCTTCCTTCAATAGTGGTACTAATTAGACCCCAACTTTGAGCTGGATTTGTGTAAGCTTATGATAAATAAGGAGTTGATTTGTCAGATCCCGACAAGTTAATATCGGGGCTGACTTTAATAGTTGAGTGGCTTAGTTGGTTACCTAGCCTCGGATTGCTTCTTTACTCGTTGAACCGTTGATACAGAACAACCTAATAATTCTGCAGTTTTCCTGATACTCATGGTATGCAAGTGGGTAATGATGGCCTTATGTAACTGAGCATCCTTATTCTGTCCACCCCAAGTCTTACCTTCAGCTTTAGCTTTTGCTATCCCTTGGGCCTGTCTAGTCCTTCTGGTCTCGTAATCGTCTCTAGCCATGCCAGCGGCAAGGTCAAGCATAAAAGCCGTTAGAGCGCGTTGTATGAATCCTGAGTTGCTATCTGTTGTAGTTAGGGCTGAATGTGTCTGAGGTTGGTCGACAATAACGATGATTAGCCCCTTAGCGGCTATCTTGGCTTTAAGTGATTGCCATAACTCCCAAGGTAAACGACTTAACCTGTCCATCTTTTCAATCAATAATATGTCACCCTCTGAGGCTTCCTCAATAAGCCTGTTAAGCTCTGGACGGTCTGGGCTAGTGCCTGATACGTTTTCTTGATAAAAGGTTGTAACGGCCATCCCATGAGCCTTGATGAATGCCATCAACTCAGGCTTAGCCCGACTGCTATCTTGATCGCTGGTGGACGCTCTAAGATAAGCTCGAATGATAAGCTTAGGTGTATTCAGCATGTAGTATCTATCGTTATCTGATTTAGGTGTATTCATTTGGTATCGTAAGCCTAGGTAATTGGGTGGGTAATGCTGCATTCATTTAAGTATACTTACTGAATACACTTGGTCAAGTAGATATTCTTATTCTGTTATGAGTTAGGGATGAGGTAACAAGTGATGCTATTCACACTTTCAATACTAAAGAGTGAGGAGCTAATAAAACTGGCAAGCCTCTAATAATTGGTTTGAATAGCCTTGAGAGGGCTGTAAGCCCCCCCTATGGGGGAAACTACGTAAGTCGACTCATACACTAGTTGCCGTACATTTCTCCCTCATTTTTTGAAATTCCAATATCAACGACTTAGTAAACCGATTGCAATTACTCTAATAAACAAACTAAATCACTCGCCTTTATGTGGGTATATCTCGCTAACATACTGATATCCCTATGTCCTGAAATCGCCTGAAGTTGAAGTGTATTGAGCTTACGATTTGCATAACGTGTAATGGCCGTGTGCCTCAATGAATGAAAACACAGTGCCTTAGGTAGCTTTAAACGGTCACAAGAGCGCCTAAATGCTTGGCTAACTGTATAGGGCTTGCTTTTGAATAGATAACCATCCTGAACTAATGAAGCTGCCTGCTTGAGTACAGCTAAGGCTCGACTGTTTAAAGGAACATCCCTGTCAAAACCGTTTTTAGTATCGGTCAGTCTCAAGGTCTTTGACTGCCAGTTAATACATTCAGTGGTTATGCTAAGGCACTCGCTGCGCCTCATAGCTGTTTCATAACTTAAGACCACCAGAGGGGCAATCTTAGGCGCTATATCATTAAGTATCATCTGGTATTGAATAGGGTCGATTACGAGTTCCCTAGGCTTGCCAGCTCTAGGTAATTTGTATCCTTCAAGGATATTAGGTAGACGGTTAAATTTGAGTATACGGCTGAGTAATTGAAGCTCTAGGCGGATAGTGGAATCGCTAACTAAGGTCTGCCTTTCTTGGGTATAGGCCGCAATGTGTTTAAGCGTTATATCCTTCGCTTGGAGTGGAAGCCCCTTGATTAAGTTAGTCGCTCTGTAAGTAGTTGCCTCAGTGCCTCCTCGACCTTTTAGTGTATTTAGATATAAGTTTGAACAATGCGCTAGTGAGCCTGCGATCAAGCTATTGCCTTCTATTTGGCTTACCCAAGCCTCAGCCTCAGCTTTTGTTCTAAAGGTCTTGGTGATTGCTTTTTGACCTTTTGGGCGAATCATTGCATTGATATTTCCACTTGGTAATAGTCGATAAGTTGCCATGTACATGTCCTTAGTGTGTACACAGACTTTCCTTTTATCTTGCATATACTTAGGCCTTAGCGTGGGCTAAGTAGCTGTATTCATGGGGTGTCAGGGGTCGGAGGTTCGAATCCTCTCATACCGACCAAATTCCTCTTTTTATAAGAGTAAAAAAGCCTGCAAACTTAATCGTTTGCAGGCTTTTTTATTTTAGTGCGATTTTTAAATTCATTTTAGTCATACCAAAAGACTGAGGTATATGTATGGTAAAGTGTCTCCAGTTTGAATCATGAAAAACATAACAAATATGGGCAGGCTGCGCGTAGCTGCGACTTTATCCCAGTGTTGAATCACCCCGAGGTTTGATTGATTGGGGGGGGAATGGATAAGTTGTATAGTTAAATAGAAATTTTCTGAAAGCTTTGGGCTGAAGGATCCCCTCATAAATCAGCCATAGCATAGCCATATTTGAGCAACTGATTGGCGAATAATACCCAGGCCGCCAGCAATTCTTTCTCCGTGATTTGATAATCAGGCCGCCTGAGTACCTCCAATCCCAAGCGAATCGTTGAGAGTACCGTTCGATGCCCAATGGTATTGGCCTGAAAATGCTTATCCCAGCCCTGTTGCTGTGCGTGTAAACCAACTAGCCACAACAGGCATTGAACCATCAAC
>NZ_JAKKRO010000029.1:0-60857 GCF_025654235.1 Shewanella sp. SM32
CAGTCAGACTGATCTACTAAAAACCTTAGCTCGCCATAGGCTCATAATGAAGCCGCAAGGATGATAAGGACAGTAGAAGCAGATATCCATCAGGGCCAGAGGCATACCTCAATAACAGGCCGAATATATGGGTGCAATGAACTCTTCTCAAAATTGATATCGAATGTCTTGCAAACCGGATGGGTCCATATATGGCGTGAATGCCATTTATGCAGGAGCAATAAATGGCCTTGCCTAAAGTGCGTTAAATTCCCGCTGAATCCTGCATCTTCAGGTTGTTTGGGTATATGCTAGAGCCGACTATTTTTTATCTCACCATAGAGTTAATTCATGTTTAAACGATTTGAATCCTGGGTTGAAGCCCTACCCGATGATGAACCCACTAAACCACCCACAGGGGTTTATGCTTTTTGTCGCCACTATACTAAGGGCTACGAACTGCCGCTGATCTTAATGTCAGTGCTGACCGCCATGCTGGCCATGCTTGAAGTATCACTGTTCGGATTCATGGGCCAATTAGTGGATTGGCTGGTGAAAAAAAATCCCGAAACCTTATTCCAAGACGAAGGCACGACCTTAATGCTGATGGGAGGTATGGTGATAATTGTGATGCCAATATTGGTATTACTGCATGCGCTTATCATGCATCAAACCTTGCTCGGCAATTATCCTATGTCGATCCGTTGGCTCGCCCACCGTTATTTGCTTAAACAAAGTGTATCGTTTTATCAAGATGATTTTGCAGGCAGAATCGCCACGAAAGTGATGCAAACCTCCTTAGCCGTGCGCGAAACTGTGATGAAATTGCTCGATGTGTTGGTATACATTTTAGTGTATTTCACCTCTATGCTGGTGATGATTGCCAGCGCTGATCTGCGCTTAGTCATACCTATGCTCGTCTGGCTTGCACTGTATGTTGGTCTGCAATGGTACTTTGTGCCTAGACTAAAAAGTGTCTCTACCGAGCAAGCCGATGCGCGCTCAACCATGACAGGCCGTATCGTCGACAGCTATACCAATATCACCACAGTGAAGCTATTCGCCCACACACAGAAAGAAGCCGAATACGCCAAATCCAGTATGCGGATATTTTTAGACACGGTTTATCGCCAAATGCGCTTAGTGACGGGCATCAGCGTCAGCGTGCAAATCATCAACTATCTGTTGGCCTTTAGTATTGCAGCAGTATCGATAGCCCTATGGACCGATAGCGCAATCACGGTCGGCGCCATCGCCATTGCGGTCAGTTTAGCACTGCGCTTAAACGGCATGTCACAGTGGATAATGTGGGAAATCAGTTCGTTATTCGAAAATATCGGCACGGTTACCGATGGAATGAACACCTTATCGAAAACAACGATCATCCAAGATGAGCCAAACGCCAAGGCGCTGGTCGTCAATCATGGCAAGATTGATTTCAACCAAGTGTGTTTCCATTACGGTGAGCAGACTGGCGTGATTGAAGATCTGAATTTGAATATTAAAGCAGGTGAAAAAGTTGGCTTAGTGGGGCGTTCTGGCGCAGGTAAATCGACCCTAGTGAATCTACTAATGCGATTCTACGATGTTGAAAAAGGTCAGATTAATATCGATGATCAAGACATCAAGATGGTTATGCAAGATTCACTGCGTTCGCAAATTGGCATGGTAACTCAAGATACCTCCCTCTTGCACCGCACCATTCGCGAGAATATTCTTTACGGCAATCCCAGTGCCAGTGAAGATCAACTTGATCGCGCGATTAAACAAGCTCAAGCCTATGACTTTATTCAGGAACTCAGTGATCCTAACGGTAATCATGGCTTAGATGCCCAAGTGGGTGAACGTGGCGTAAAACTCTCTGGCGGCCAAAGGCAACGTATCGCCATCGCGCGGGTTTTATTAAAAAATGCGCCTATTTTACTGCTTGATGAAGCCACATCTGCGCTAGATTCTGAAGTCGAAGCCGCCATTCAAGAAAGTTTATATGAATTAATGCAAGGCAAGACAGTGATCGCGATTGCCCATCGACTTTCTACTATTGCCGCGATGGACAGGTTAATTGTATTAGATCAAGGCCGAGTCGTTGAGCAAGGCACGCACCATGAACTCATCGCCGCAGGCGGGATTTATGCTCAATTATGGGCCCACCAAACCGGTGGATTCTTAGGTGTAGACTAAACCAAAGGTTAAATAACGAAAAGCGACACTCAGCAGTGAGTGCCGCTTTTTTTATCTCAAATAAGTTTCCGCCTAATTCTGCCCTCTTCCCTCAAAGCTTCACTCTTCTCGCGCTCATATTCACCGCAGTAATACACGATTCATCTATTACAATGGCTACCGTGTGAACGGCTCACTTCAAACTTCACTCGTTGAACGATTGGAAATAAGAGATAAATCGCGATTAACGATTCAACTTATCAGTATTGAAAGTGGCAGCATTCAAAGTGCCAACACACTGAACAATCCGAAAGGTGAGTTTTAGCTCTGGATTAGCGCAAGGTTAAGCAGGAAAACACTTAAATAATTCTTATCACACGATTGAACAGAATGACTTCACCACACTAAGTAAGCCTTTCGAAGCATTATTTATTTTTATTTAGGTGGTTTGAATTGGTGGGTAAATTCGGCAAATAACTCGGAGCGTATGACTCGCAAATGAATCGGGGAGATCTCGATTTAATATTCAAAATTCAGACACAAAAAAACCACCTTGAGGTGGTTTATTGTCTTTAATCAAAGTTTCGATAAACCTTGATTAAAATTGGTATCCCCTAGGGGATTCGAACCCCTGTTACCGCCGTGAAAGGGCGGTGTCCTAGGCCTCTAGACGAAGGGGACCCGGACTTATGATTTAACTCGTAACCGAGYTTTRTAACACATTCACTTCAGTAGGCTAGGAAGYAAATGCYTTGTTCTTACCAAACAACWCGTTAGTTRTTTGCTAGGAACCACTCTCTATAAAATATAGATGGTATCCCCTAGGGGATTCGAACCCCTGTTACCGCCGTGAAAGGGCGGTGTCCTAGGCCTCTAGACGAAGGGGACCCGGACTTATGWTTYAACTCGTAACCGAGYTTTRTAACACATTCRCTTCAGTAGGCTAGGAAGCAAATGCCTTGTTCTTACCAAACAACACGTTAGTTATTTGCTAGGAACCACTCTCTATAAAATATAGATGGTATCCCCTAGGGGATTCGAACCCCTGTTACCGCCGTGAAAGGGCGGTGTCCTAGGCCTCTAGACGAAGGGGACCCGGACATATTAATTTGAACTTAACGTTCCCGTTTAACATCTACGGTCTCATAGGCCTCTTCTAAGTAGCGAAGTATGCCTTGGGTGTATTAATTTAAACTTTCGTTTCTGCTTAATAAGGCAGTAAATTGGTGGAGCTACACGGGATCGAACCGTGGACCTCTTGCATGCCATGCAAGCGCTCTCCCAGCTGAGCTATAGCCCCAAATTTTTGTCAACACAGCTAACTTTAGCAGTATATGTATCAGCAGAAATTTAGATTTTGTTCTTACCAAACAACACGTTAGTTATTTGCTAGGAACCAATATTTGGTATCCCCTAGGGGATTCGAACCCCTGTTACCGCCGTGAAAGGGCGGTGTCCTAGGCCTCTAGACGAAGGGGACCCTGGACATATTAATTTGAACTTTTCACTAGAAAAGGTTCCCGTTTAACATCTACGGTAAGTTTGGTGGAGCTACACGGGATCGAACCGTGGACCTCTTGCATGCCATGCAAGCGCTCTCCCAGCTGAGCTATAACCCCAAACCTATCGAACTACATTTAAGTGCACAGCAAGCATTTGCTCGACTGTGTCTCAACTGCGTGGCGCATTCTATGCAGCGCACCTAAAAGTGTCAACTCGTTTTTTTAGGAATTTATTCTATCTGCTACAAATTCAATCGCTTTGGATATTCTTTGCTCAGAACGGCTTCTTCCAATTAAAAATAGTGTGATATCTAAGCCTGGAGACTGCCCTGCCCCTGTTACTGCAACACGTAAAGGCATACCGACCTTACCCATACCCACATCTAATTCAGTCGCTGTATCTTCAATTGCCTGATGAATAGCTTCAGCTGTCCACTCAGTTAATGCCGATAATTTCTGTTGCACCAGTTGCAATGGCTCTAACGCAACACCGCGTAAATGCTTTTTCGCCTGTGCTTCATCAAACTCAGCAAAATCTTCATAGAAATAGCGGCTAGATGCGGCTAACTCTTTTAGAGTCTTAGCGCGCTCAGCTAATGCAGTGACCACTTCAGCTAATGCTGGGCCATTTGACAGATCAATTTTTTGATCGTCCATGTGCCATTGTAAGTGTGTTGCTACATATTCTGGATCTAGGCTCTTTATATAGTGTTGGTTCAACCACACCAGTTTATCGGTATTAAAAGCAGAAGCGGCTTTGTTGATGTCACTCAACTTAAAGAATTGCTTCATTTCTTCTAATGAGAAAATCTCTTGATCGCCATGTGACCAACCTAAACGTACTAAATAGTTCAGCAGTGCTTCTGGTAAATAGCCATCGTCACGGTACTGCATTACGCTAACAGCGCCATGGCGCTTGGACAACTTAGCGCCGTCATCACCTAGAATCATAGATACGTGTGCATATTCTGGGATCGGCGCCCCTAATGCTTTAAGAATGTTGATTTGACGCGGGGTATTGTTGATATGATCTTCACCACGCACCACACAAGTGATCCCCATATCCCAATCGTCAACCACCACACAGAAGTTATAGGTTGGCACGCCGTCGGTACGGGCGATGATCAAGTCATCTAATGCCTCGTTAGAAAATTCAATCCGACCACGAACATGGTCATCAAATACCACTGAACCACCGATTGGATTTTTAAAACGCACCACAAATGGTTCATCAGTCTCGCGAGCGGGTAAGTCGCGACAGCAACCATCATACTTTTGTGCTTCACCGTTAGCGGCCTGTGATTCTCTTAAGGCATCGATTCGCTCACGTGAACAGTAACATTTATACGCTGTGCCCTTTTCTAACATTTGAGCAATGATTTCGTTATAACGGTCAAAACGCTTAGTTTGGTAATATGGGCCCTCGTCCCATGTCAAACCTAGCCAGTTCATGCCTTCTAAAATCGCATCGCAAGCGGCTTGAGTCGAACGCTCAATATCAGTGTCTTCAATACGTAATACAAACTCACCGTTATTTGCACGGGCTTGTAACCAAGAATAAAGTGCCGTACGGGCACCACCAACATGCAAGAAACCGGTAGGACTAGGGGCAAAACGCGTCTTAGTTGTCATAATGGGACACTAACCTATATAAAGTCGTCTAGATAAAGACAATCACGATAAAAAAGTGGGCTTATTCTAACAGTCAAAGCAGGCGCTGCAAATGGGACAAGCTTCACAGTATCACTTATCTGGTTAAATCGTGTCGCGAATCCCTCCCTTTTATAGGGAAGCCAATATAAAGCGATATATAAAGGTGGCACTATTGCTATCACCACCATTGATGAATGCTAACACTTGAGAAGATTTTTCAGGCTTTATATTCCAACCCCTAAATCTCTACACCTATATTCCTTCGACTATAAATATCTGCGCCATCGAACACGCGCATCTATACACTATCAATGCACTCATGCTGTTAGTGCGCTAATTTTTATAAATCACTCACTTCCTCAGCACTTTTACCACAAAAAAGTCAGGTGAATGGGATGAGTTCAACTCGTATTTAATCGCGAGCGTCCAAATTACGTACCATTGACTGGCGAATTAAATAACACTTTGATCGGCGGCGTGATTAGCATTAAGCCAATGTGGACAAAAATAGCGCGACCAATGCTTTTTTCACTAAAAAGCGTTGACACTAGATCGAACCTCCCTATAATACGGCTCCACACAGCGAGGTCGATTAGCTCAGCTGGGAGAGCACCTCCCTTACAAGGAGGGGGTCACTGGTTCGAGCCCAGTATCGACCACCATATTTTCTACAAAGAAATTATGGAATACAAAACGTTATATCCCAGGTCGCTTAGCTCAGCTGGGAGAGCACCTCCCTTACAAGGAGGGGGTCACTGGTTCGAGCCCAGTAGCGACCACCATATAACTTGATGTATTAATGTGTAAAAGTCATTCCCAGGTCGCTTAGCTCAGCTGGGAGAGCACCTCCCTTACAAGGAGGGGGTCACTGGTTCGAGCCCAGTAGCGACCACCATTCTTTAGTGAAGAATGACTTAAAAATTGTGTAGTTTAAGAATGCCCAGGTCGCTTAGCTCAGCTGGGAGAGCACCTCCCTTACAAGGAGGGGGTCACTGGTTCGAGCCCAGTAGCGACCACCATATTCTGCAATACACACGTTATATCCCAGGTCGCTTAGCTCAGCTGGGAGAGCACCTCCCTTACAAGGAGGGGGTCACTGGTTCGAGCCCAGTAGCGACCACCATATTCCTCCCCCAATAAACTTTACCCGCGCGCTGACTCAACTATGCTTGATCTCAATCAGCGAGTGATAAATTATGCTGTTCGGCATTTTATACTTCGTTAAATACTAAGACTATCGACACTCAGCCTGATTTCATTCTGCTTTAGCATTTTTGGAGATCAACATTATGGCCAGCGTCAGTCAATCCGCTTCTCTTGCCAATATTGCCACTTATTTAAAGCATACCCACGCCTGCGATGAGCAAACGGCTCTAAAAGAAGCGCGGGAAGTCATGCATAATCTCGTCAGCATGCGCCAAAAAGGCTTTATTACTGGTTGGTACTTTGATGAACAAGGCCATTTAGCCTTGTTACCTAGCGATGCTATCCTTAAACGTATTCTTTTAGAGGATGACTAACAGCATCAAATGAATTGTGTCTTGATTGACTACGATAGCTATCGACTTAACCTCCATAGACTTCACATCTCACCTACACTTCTTCTCCTAAAGCAGCTCACCACAATATTTATCGTTATATCGCATACTTTTACGGCTTTTTTTGATCTAAAAATAACTAAGTTTGTTTAATTTATCTGCAACGACAAGAGCCGTCAATTTGGGGCCGATCTTCACTATGGGTGGGTTTCCACCCAAACACAAAATCACTGTGAGCGAGATCTCACCCACCAAACTAAAAGTGTGACAAACATCAAATGAACTACACTTTAGTAACCAAACACTTACAGAAGCCAGTGTAAGTTGGCGTGGTATTTGCCTTTAGTAAGACAGACCTCAGGGAAATCAAGGCTGTATTCCTACTCAAACTTGGTAACAAACTAACCAAGACTGAGGACAAATCCTAACAACAGAAAAAGGAACTCAAGATGATATTGAATCAACAAACTGGATTGACCCGTCCACTCAAAACCTTAGTCAAAATGCTCGCTGTTGCCTCCGTATTTGCGACCAGTTTTAACGTATTTGCAGAACCGATTGAAATTAAGTTTTCACACGTAGTGGCAGAAAACACACCTAAAGGCCAAATGGCACTTAAATTTAAAGAACTCGTTGAACAACGTTTACCAGGTGAATACAAAGTCAGTGTATTTCCTAGCTCACAGTTATTTGGGGATAACAACGAACTAGCGGCACTGCTGTTAAACGACGTACAATTTGTCGCGCCTTCACTCTCAAAGTTTGAGCGTTACACTAAACGTCTACAAATATTCGATTTACCTTTCCTATTCAATGATATGGATGCCGTGAACCGTTTCCAACAAGGTGAAGCTGGTCAAACATTACTGAACTCCATGAGCCGTAAAGGAATTGTCGGTCTAGGTTATTTACACAATGGTATGAAACAGTTCTCATCTAACACACCACTTAAAAATCCTGCTGATGCAAAAGGCTTGAAATTCCGCGTTATGGCATCTGATGTTCTAGCAGCCCAGTTTGATGCTGTTGGTGCAATCCCTGTGAAAAAACCTTTCTCTGAAGTATTTACCCTACTTCAAACCCGCGCTATCGATGGTCAAGAAAACACTTGGTCAAATACTTATTCACAAAAGTTCTATGAAGTGCAAAGCCAAATCACTGAAAGTAATCACGGTGTTCTCGACTATATGGTCGTGACCTCTGACACTTTCTGGAAAGGTCTACCTGCTGACAAACGTAAGATCATCAAAGAAGCTTTAGACGAATCTATCGCATTAGGTAACAAGATTGCCGCTGAAAAAGACAATGAAGACAAACAGTTAATCCTTGATTCTAAACGTTCACAGTTAGTAACTCTATCTCCTGCTGAACGTCAAAAATGGGTTGAGGTAATGAAACCTGTTTGGGCTAAGTTTGAAGATCAAATCGGTAAAGATGTGATTGATGCTGCTGTAGCTGCAAATAAATAATAATGATAATAGCCGCTTAAGCTCAACCGAGCTTAGGCGGCCATTTCAGCGAGGGGATTATGGCTGTGATATCGCGAATATTTGGTTATATTGAAGAAGGTGTGCTCAATTTATTGATCACTCTGATGACGCTGCTAGTGTTTTCAGAAGTCGTCGCTCGCTTCTTCTTCAACACGGGTTTTCTTTGGATCCAAGAACTTACATTAACCTTTTGCGGTTGGTTTGTGTTATTTGGTATGTCCTATGGGGTTAAAGTCGGTGCCCATATAGGTGTCGATGCGTTTGTTAAAAATTTAGCGCCAAAGGCTAAAAAGATAGTATCTCTTATTACTGCCTTTGTTTGTATCGTCTACTGCGGACTCTTTTTAAAAGGCAGTTGGGATTACTTAAGCCAGATGTATCAAATCGGTTTGCCTATGGAAGACATTCATTTCCCACAATTTATATTAAAAAGCCTTGATCCAGATTTTGCTTGGAACACTTTAAAAATAGATATTGAAGATGGCGCAATACCGATTTGGTTATCTCAAAGTATTTTAATCATTGGCTTTTTTATGTTGACTTGGCGTTTCGTCGAACTCTTTATCGCCATTCTGCGTGACCAAGTCTCAGGCTTCCAATTTGCCGATGAAGCGAAAGAAAGTATGCATTTAATCGATGAGAGCGCTAAAAACGCTAAAGTAGATCCAGTCTCTGACCAAAAGGAGGCTAAATAATGGCTATTGCAACCCTATTTACCGCCCTATTCGTATGTATGTTTCTCGGTATGCCTATCGCTATCGCATTAGGTTTTTCCAGCATGCTGACGATTTTATTGTTCTCGAATGATTCCTTAGCCTCAGTTGCACTCAAGCTGTATGAGTCTTCATCAGAGCATTACACTTTACTCGCTATCCCCTTCTTTATTCTGTCATCCGCCTTCCTATCAACGGGTGGTGTCGCTAGACGGATTATCGATTTTGCCATGGACAGTATTGGACATGTCCGTGGTGGATTAGCGATGGCATCCGTTATGGCGTGTATGCTGTTTGCTGCAGTTTCTGGATCATCTCCTGCGACTGTTGCGGCAATTGGTTCTATCGTCATAGTCGGCATGGTAAAAGCAGGTTATCCCGAAAAATTTGCTGCAGGCGTGATCACGACCTCTGGCACTCTCGGGATTTTGATCCCACCTTCAATCGTCATGTTAGTGTATGCCGCAGCAACTGAAGTGTCGGCTGCAAAAATGTTTATGGCAGGCTTAATCCCAGGTTTAATGATGGGATTTATATTGATGATCGTCATTTATATCGTTGCCCGCTTTAAAAACTTGCCCTCACGTCCTTTTCCTGGCGTTAAACAACTGGGGATTTCAAGTGCCAAGGCAATGGGTGGATTAGCACTCATCTTTATCGTATTAGGCTCTATCTATGGTGGCGTCGCTAGCCCAACCGAAGCATCAGCTGTGGCTTGTGTATATGCTTACCTTATTGCGGTATTTGGCTACCGTGATATCGGGCCATTAAAAGACGTGGCATGGCGTAATCAAGGTGAAAACTTAGCCAAAGCAACTGCGCGTAACTTAGGTCATATGTTCTTAGGACTGATTAAAACGCCTATCGACAAAGACATACGTCATGTTGTGCGCGATGGTGCCAAGGTCAGTATCATGCTGCTGTTTATCATAGCTAACGCTATGCTATTTGCGCATGTATTAACCACAGAACGTATCCCTCACATTATTGCTGAGTATATTGTTAGCATGGGTTTACCCGCCTGGGGATTCCTGATCATCGTTAACTTACTGTTGCTTGCTGCCGGTAACTTTATGGAGCCATCGGCGATTGTACTCATTATGGCGCCAATTCTGTTCCCTATTGCAACGCAATTAGGCATAGATCCTATCCACTTAGGTATCATAATGGTCGTGAACATGGAGATCGGTATGCTAACGCCGCCGGTGGGGCTCAATCTCTTTGTCACCGCGGGGATCACGGGGCGCAGTATTGGTTGGGTGATTCAGTCGGTTCTGCCTTGGTTACTCGTGATGCTAGCCTTCTTAGCCCTGATTACTTACGTACCACAGATTTCACTCTTCTTACCTGAATGGTTGGATTCGATGCGTGGATATTAGTCTGCAATTCAAGGTTGTGAGATTACCCCTTGATTACAGATAGATTTTAAGCGAGCCTAGTCAGGCTCGCTTTGTTTTATTATGCGCAGTATCAGTTATTGATCCCGTTGCTTTATCAGGATAACCACCATGTTGCCCATGACGCCTAAGGCCAAGAAACGCCTCTTTCTGACCGTTGTGTTACTTGCAGGCCTATTTGCAACCCTCAAACTGACATACTGGGTGCATTTGCATCAAGGTAAAATCGAGATCCAAAAGCAATCGGAGAAACAACTAAAGGAATTAGTCAGTTTTCTCGATGGTGCACTATCGCGCTACGAAAGTATTCCCCACGTGCTCTCGACTAACCCAATGCTCGCCAATGTCCTGAACGACCAGCAGAATCCTGACAAAGTCCAAGAGCTTAATTTATATCTCGAAGAAATTCAGCATGTCACCGAAGCATCCGATATCTATCTGATTGATGCCTTAGGTATCGCCATTGCCGCCAGTAACTGGCAACAAAGTTTTTCCTTTATTGGCAAGGACTACTCCTTTAGACCCTATTACACAGATGCTATCTCGGGCAATCTAGGCCGTTATTATGCAGTGGGTACCAGCTCAGATAAGCGCGGATTTTATTTCTCTTACCCTATTTATCAACAAGGTGGTAAAGGCATACTTGGGGCCATCATAGTCAAAGTTAACATTGCCGACATAGAGCAACAAAGTACCAGTATCGCAATTGCGGGTCAGTATCAGTTCCTTATCAGTGATCCTGAAGATATCGTCTTTATTTCCAGTATCGATGAATGGCGGTTAAAATCACTAACCCCGCTTACCCAAGCCAAGCAATATGCCCTTAATGCATCAAAACGCTATGCTGAACGTCCCATAGGAGAGTTGTTGATGAAGCCGCCCTATGAAAGTGGTAGTCAAGCTATGCTCTACCAGCTGCAAACGGGTACAGACCATGAACAATACATGGACATCCACCAATCAATGGCTAAGGCAGGCTGGCGAGTACACATCTTAGCGCCAATCAAACCTTTACTGACCTCTTTGCCCGCGCTGATGTTACTGTCAGCTAGTATTTATCTTTTGCTAGCACTCAGCATCCTATTTAACGCCGAGCGCCGTCGCAATCTACACCGAATGCAACTAGCGCAAAGCCTATTAGAACAGCGAGTTGAAGAACGCACTCAGGACTTACAGCAGGCCAACAATCAACTCAAAGATACTCAAGATGAGCTGATCCAAGCGGCAAAACTGACAGTAATCGGTAGTTTATCCGCCAGTATTAACCATGAACTCAATCAACCACTCGCGGCACTTCGCAGCTATGCCCAAAATACCCAAACTTTTCTCGCCCGTGATATGCAAGATAAGGCACTGGATAATATCAAGATTATTATTGAACTTACCGATAGATTAGCCGATATTGTTGGGCAATTTAAAAGCTTTACCCGCAAGAGCCAAGGCGCTGATAGCGCAACCGATATTGGCCGCTGTATCAAGCAAGCCCTGACCATAGTTCAACCTGCAATTGATAAACAGGGTGTTGAACTCGATGTGCAATTACCCAACGGCAACTATCAGGTTTGGGGCGATAAAGTTAGATTACAACAAGTGTTTGTCAACATTATGAGCAACGCCATTGTCGCTATGCAACAATCGGTTAAACGCCAATTGGTTATCCGCGTGACCAGTGAAGATAAGTTTTGCATCAGTATCCAAGATTCAGGCCCTGGTGTACGTGAAAGCCAAATGGAGAAAATCTTCGAACCCTACTTTACCACCAACGAACGGCACGGACTGGGGCTAGGCTTATCGATTTCACAACGCATTATCGAATCCATGCAAGGCCAAATTAACGTTGCCAATGCCGAAGAGGGTGGCGCTATTTTCCAGATTATTTTACCTATTTACTTGCTCGAGGAACGTTAGTTTTATGAGTGTGCCCAATTCAATTCAAGATTATTCTGTTCTCATCATCGACGATGAGCCGCACATAGGCACAGTTCTCGTTCAACTATTTGAACTGGAGGGCATTAAGGCGCTCGCCACCACAGAACCCAAAGGTATCGCTAAGTTGCTGCATAAAGATTGGGCTGGAATGGTGATATCGGATGTCAACATGCCACAATTAGACGGCATCAGCTTAATGCAACAAATCCGTCTGCAAGATCCCGATCTCCCCGTCGTCCTACTCACTGGTTTTGGTGATATTGCCATGGCAGTCAATGCCTTAAAACAAGGCGCCTACGACTTTCTCGAAAAACCCTTTAATAACGAACATATACTCGATGTGGTTAAACGCGCCTTAGAAAAACGCAGTCTGACCTTAGAGAACCGCAAGCTTAAAAAGGATCTCGAAAGCCAAAGCGTACCGGGCCCTCGTATTTTGGGCAACAGTGTCGGCATCAACCGTATGCGCCACATCATAACGCAAGTGATAGATACGCCTGCGGATGTGTTAATTGAAGGCGAAACCGGTACAGGTAAAGAACTTGTTGCCCGCTATTTACACGACCACAGCAGCCGCAGCCAAGCCAACTTTGTCGCCATCAACTGTGGTGCAATCCCCGAAAACCTGATTGAAAGTGAACTCTTTGGCGCCGAAGCGGGGGCCTTTACTGGCGTCGATAAGATGCGCATTGGCAAATTTGAATATGCCAATGGTGGCACGTTATTTTTAGATGAAATTGAAAGTACGCCACTGTCTCTGCAAGTAAAACTGCTGCGAGTGCTTGAAGATCGTAAGGTTGAACGTTTAGGTTCTAACAAGAGCATCAACTTAGATATTCGCGTGATAGCGGCTACAAAAGTCGATTTAAAAGGTCTGTGTGACACCGGGGAATTTCGCCAAGACTTGTTGTATCGCTTAAATCTGGTGACTGTGCCCATCCCTCCCCTGAGAGATCGCCGTGAAGATATTCCGTTACTCTTTTTACACTTTGCCCGCGTCGCATCGGCACGCTATCACAAAGCGCTTATCGCCTTAAATGCGGAGCAAAACGCGATACTTACTTCCCACGACTGGCCAGGCAATGTGCGTGAGTTACGTAATCTCGCCGAACGCTTTGTGCTGCTGGGCGGAGAAGCCGCCTTTGCTGGCACATTAGGCAATACTCCAAGCCTGCACTCGAGTATGTCCCTGCTACAAAGGGTAGAGTTTTTTGAACGGGTACTGATTGAAGAAGCACTTAGCCACAACAAGGGCAGTATTAAGCAGACCATGGAGCAGCTAGAACTGCCCCGCAAAACCCTCTACGACAAAATGCGTAAATACGATTTAGACCGCAAACAATACATTAATTCCGATGACTAAAGGGCATATTTAAGCTTTAGACTAACGCCCGTTTGACATGAGTTTGATGGTAATGCAAACGGGTGATTGCTAAGGCGATCAAAGCTAATAAGGTTAACGATCCCATCACCACACCGCGCCACTGTGCCTCATGCCAAAACATCATCAAATAAGGGCCGCCAATCGCAGCACCTAAGTAATAACAGCATAAATAGAGTGATGTTGCCTTAGCTCGATCACGACTGGCCCGCATTGCAACAAAGGAATTACAACAACTGTGGGTAAGGAAGAACCCACAGGCGGTCATTAAAAAACCTAAGCTAATGGTCAAAGTGGTATCAAACAGGGTCAGTAAACTGCCGAGCAACATCACGCACCAAGACCACTGATACAACTTATGTTGGCCAAATTTGGCGAGCCATTTCGCAGTAAAATATGACGCAATAGTGCCGCTGGAATAACACAGGAAAATCAAGGTGGCTTGGAAACGACTCCATTCATAGGGTGGAGCCATCAAATGCAGTTGAATAAAGCTAAATTGATTCACCATCATCATAAAGGTCAAGCCGCCAATCGCGTAGACCAAACGCATTTGCGCATCGGTGAGATGATGACTAAAGCCATGAAGATCTTGCGCTAAACGGGCGCGTTTTGATAAGGAAGGCTCAGTGTTACTGGGTGACATCGACTGCGCATCGGCAAGTGAAGGCAGCAAATAGTTCACTAAAGCCACCCCTGCTAACGTCACTAGAAACAGCAACCACATAGATTCTTGCCAAGATAAAAACTGCGACATTAAACCACCTAGCAGACGTCCAACAATCCCGCCAATACTGTTCGCCATAATATAAATGCCTGCGGCTTTCAGCATAGTACTTGGTGATAATTGCTCCTTAAAGTACGCCATGGCAATCGCAGGTACGGCAGCGAGTAATGCACCTTGTAGCAATCGCACTAGCACTAACCCATTAAAATCCGGCACCCAGATTAATAGCAAGTTAGACAATGCCAATAACCACAAGCTGACAATGATTGGAGTGTGTCGACCGATACGATCTGACAGTACCGCATACAAGAGCAATGAAAAGGCTAAGGAAAAACTGGTCACCGACAGGATCAAGGTTGCTTTAGAGCCTGATACCGCAAAATGTTCCGCAATCAGCGGCAACATGCCTTGCATTAAATACAAGTTGATATAGACCACCACTGAAGCGACGCAGAGCGCCCACATCAATCGGGTGTCACGCTGTTTATTGTCAATCATAGTATCTAATACGGCTTGCACGGGAGCCTCGACCAAGTATCACTCATAGGATAGACAAAGATTATCACTGGGCATAACATAACAATAATAGATAATATCTATCGTAATCATTGATTTTTGTTATAGAAATAGCGCGCCAAAAGTACACATCTTGCCACTGATAAAATAGTACGAGCCCGATTAATGGATATTCGCCAACTCAAACATTTAGATGCCCTTGCCAATACCGGCAGCTTTACCGCCGCAGCCAAGAAACTGAATATGGCTCAGCCCGCGTTAAGTCAAAGTATCAAGCGCTTAGAGGTCGCACTCGGCGTCACCTTAGTCAATCGTACGAGCAACAAGAATGATAAACTGCTCACACTCACGGCCGAAGGTATAGTCCTGCATCAACACGCCACTTTGATCCTAAAACAAGTTAAGCAGGCCGAAGCGCAAATCCGCGCCATGGCCAATCTCACCTCGGGAGAGGTCCGCATTGCCGTGCCAGGCATGCTGGGTTCTTTCTATCTCCCCTCGCGCTTAATGGCTTTTCGGCATAAATACCCCGAGTTGAAACTATCACTGTTTGAAGGCGGGACGCGGGATGCACTGCGCATGTTGCAACAGGAAGAAGTGGATATTGCAATCATTACCGCCCAAGACCTGCAGCCCGAATTTGATAGTCAGCTGTTGATCCGTGAGCAAATGGTCATCGCCATGGGTGCTGAACACCCTTTAGCGGAACATAGCGCTGTGAGTCTACATGACTTTTTCGATCATGAATTAGTGATGTTCAAAACAGGTTATTTCCACCGTGAGTGGATACTCTCTCAAGCCAAAGAATTAGGCAAAAAGCCCAATATTGCCTTCGAGACCAATTTGATTAATCTGATTAAACAGATTGTTTCCCAAGGATTTGGGATCACCAGTGTACTTGAGATGGCGATAAGCTCAAAAGATGACATTTTAGCCAAACCCTTCGATCCACCGGTATTTTTAAACCTCCATATTGCATGGAAAAAGCAGCGCCCCGTCAGCCAAGCAGACCGTGCCTTTGTCGATTTTTTAATGTCAAATCGCTAACCCAAACCAGCAAATACAAAAAGGGCTGATATCAATATCAGCCCTTCTCTCTTACCATTAAACCTTCCGATTTTACTCTGAGGGTTTAGCCTTGTTTACGACGACCAAAAGCAAAAGGTAGCAACAACAAGCTTAACCAACCTAAGGCACCACCATCATCTTTCTTGGCTGGTGTTTCAGTCACAGATACAGACACAACACTTGAATCTTTATTGCCGTGGTTATCAGACACTGTCAGTTGGAATGAAACCGTCTGAGCAGAGCCACTCACGTTTGGTGCGACGAGATTAAGCTTGGCCGCATTAGCGTCAAAGTTAAAGCTGGTGCCCCCTAACTGAGTCCATTTGTAGGTCAAAGGATCATTGTTGGCATCCGACGACTTGCTCGCATCGATGAACAAAGGTTTACCTTCTTGGACAGTGGCAGGAGCTTCAATCACAGCCACTGGCGCCACTTCTGGAACATCAAATTGATACTCCTGCTTCAAGATTTCAGCCGAGTCGTTATTCACTTTGTTGGTCAATGCCACTATGTTGCCTTGACTCGCCTTACGTGGCACTAAGTCAAAGGTGACATCTAATGCCGCAGCAGCAGAGGCCATTTCGATAGTCCAAGTGATCTTATTGCCCACTTGCGCACCTTGATGGCTAATATTAGCCACTTCATGACCTTCTGGTAATAACGCCTCTAGGGTGTAAACACGGGTTTCTTGCGTTTTGTTCGCTTCGATACGTGTCTTCATCACTTTAGCGGTGCCAGGTGTTAATTCACCAGAAACAGTACTGCCTAGAGGAGGTAATACGTCATCACTAACGCGCTCAAATACGACCGGAATTTTAACAGGTGCGACTTTGTCATCAGTGGTGGTCAGCGTCAGCATAGCTATGCCAGCATCTCCCACTAGCATCGCTTGTTTCCATGCTAAGTTGACATTGAAATCTTTATGATCACCCGTAAGATTTGCAGTTAAGTTATCACCCGCTTCATCATATAAGGTTACTTGTTTCAAACTAAAGGCATCATCCGCATCGGCTGCAGATGCCTGATAGTTTTGTACAACGACAATATACTCACCCTTCACTGGGTTCTTAATGGATACACTTTCCTTTGAACCGCCAAACGCAGAAGATGCCGCGATAGAAAGCTTGCTACCGTCTTTCTTATCGAGTATCACAAACATGTCTAAGTCAGGAGAGGTTGTATTACCGATTGATGCATTGAAATATAAAGCTTTATCTTCAACATTAAAGCTAAATACTTTTACGCCATCGGCCAAATCATCAAATGCACTATCGGTATTTGAATCCTGTTTCACACTTGATTCATAAGTAGCGCTTAATTTAAGTGCAGTCACTGTCGCCGCAACACCGGGTAGATCAATCGCTTTCAAGTGCGCCAAATTACGTTCATCTGCATCACGTGAGGCTGAAACATTAACCAAAGCAGGTAAATCGCGTTTAGCTATCTTAGCTACGATCGGCATATTAGCCGTTGGGAAAGTATCGGACGTTAATACTAAGTTACCAAAGCCCCAACTTGCACCGACGTCAGTCACATCCGCAGTCACTGTAATCGTTTGGCTTTCACCTTTTTTGAGATTAAAGCTTTCTGGCGTCACAGTTAACGCGAATTTATCCGTTGCGGAAACGCCTTTTGCAGTCCAGCTACCATCAGCCGTTGCAGTAACAGTACGTGTCCAAGTACAAGTATCGATACAACGTGAATCAGCCATGCTTGGAATGTTTAGCTTACGTGGATCACCACCTGTCGAAGGATTAGCAATCTCGTAGTTTAAGGCACTTTCATCCATCACTAAGCCCGTTTTTGCCGCTAAATCAACACGAATACGACCGGCTCCTACGTCAAACGGATCAGCAACGGTTTTACCATCGGCTTTTTTCATGGCTTGGGCTGTCGTTGACGTCATCATTAGCGCAGAACGAATGTTGTCTGGCGTCCAATCCTTATGTAGCGATTTAAGTAACGCACCAGCACCGGCAACGTGAGGACTCGCCATTGAAGTACCTGACATCAAAGTGAAATCGGCAGGATCTGTACCTGTTTCATCATGGCCAAACTGTTGGTCGGAATAAGCAGCGTAGATGTCACTGCCCGGTGCAGCAACATAGGGTACGAGTACATCGTTAGTCAGATTAGGTCCAATCAATGAACTGGCAGATAAAATATCCGCTTCTTTACTGGCAACTTTAGGGGTTGGAGACAGCGTGATTTCAAGAGCAGGATTTGCCGCCATAGCAGCAATCAATTCTAAGCCATCAATATCACCAATAAATACCGCTGGAATATTCAATTTATCCAGCCCCGACATAGTCAGACGCGCATTATTTTCACCATCTCTATTGAAAACAATCACACCCTTAGCGCCAGCGGCCATTGCTGCGGCCACTTTGATATCGAATGAGCAAACACCGCGTCTTAAAACGGCGATCTTGTCTTTAAAGGCATCTGCTGGGAACGGTTTACAGGCTTCAAAATTGGTCGCATCGATTGCGCCAGCATAAAGGGGAACACCTTTGAGCACTTCAGTTTGAACCGGACCAGAACCAGCAGTGTAATGATAGTTTTTACCATTAAATTCCACGGCGCGTACTATGTCACGGTTATGAGTCGAGTTAGCTACCGAAGTATACCAAGGTGCATTTTTAGGCGTAGAGTAAGGTGTTTGATTAATCGCAGGGCTCGTGCTTGTCGCGGCACGTGTGTTACCCGCAGCCACTGCAGCAAAAATCCCTGCATTACGCGCGGCTAAAAAGCCTTGTTCCGTCGCACTATTCCACGGGTTTCCACCGCCACTGATAGAAAAGTTAAGCACATCGACGCCATCTTTAATCGCATCATCTAAGGCTTTTAAAATCGGTGCGGTCGGGCAGCCAGAATAAGTGTCGCCCGCATTACCCGGATTACAAATTTGATAAGCTATGATGTTTGCATGTGGTGCAACACCTGAGATTTGTTTAAATTCAAGGCCTGTCGCAATGCCATCGCTTTCTAACTTACCTGTTTCACCTTGCACATAAGGCACATTCACTAGGATGTTACCTGCTGCGGTACTCGCAACGTGAGTACCATGCCCACCGTAATCCTCACCATTTTTAGCTGGAGGGGTGTCACCAAACACTTTTGCATCGTCGTAGTTATTTGTTATCTCAGAGTAACTGCGAACTCCAATCAACTTGTCATTACACATGCTCGCGAAATCAGTTTTACAATCACCAATATAGATGCCTTGACCTAATGGGTTTGTGTGGTCATAGCCATCTTGGCCAACATCAGCGAAAGAAGCATGATCTGAGTTAATACCTGAGTCGATAATACCGACGATCACGCCTTCCCCCATCGCTTTCGTGCCCGTCGCACTGCCATCCCATACATTAGGAGAACCGATAAGCGCTTGACTGACATCGGTTTCCATTTGCTCCATACGCTCGCGCTCAACAAATGCAACCTCAGGTAACTCAGCCATTTTCTTCGCTTGAGCTTGAGTCATGCGAACCGCCATACCGTTTAACGCATACTGATATGTCGTTAATGGTTGCAGATTGGTGCCAATAGCCGCACTCGCGTTAGCTAAAAATCGGTTCTGTTTTACTTTCAAATAACTAACATAACTTTTGACTTCAGCTTTAGAAGCATCAAGTTTACCGTTCACAGCAACTTTTGAAGTACCGTTTACCTGCACTCTTTGTGAACTAGTCGCTTTCAATCCTGGAATAGTTCCTTGGTAATTAGCAACCGAACTATCGCGTAAACGGACGATATAAGTATATTCACCCTCACCTAAATCTGCTTCAGGTACAAACTTAACCTCAGCTCCGGCAGCGTTACCGCGTAATGAAGTGACTTGTAATTCACTTGGAATATCTAACTGCAAGGTTTCACCCGTAGGTGATAATACGGTTTGTGCATTTGCCGCCGACGATAACAGTGCCATAGACACTGCTAATGCTATTTTAGTTTTCATTGTGACTTCCCTAATTCTTATAAGTTGTATGATTTATAAAACTCAGGTTTGGGTGGCATGAAAACGCTGCGACAACCAAAAACATCACCCGTAACTGACATTTTTTATGAATAACCATTCAATTTACTGTGATGATGATCACTGAGTTTTATCGCGACAATTTGTAACACGCGATGATACAAATTAAAACAGCAAATTAACAGAACGTAATTCAGTAAATGATGAACAACCTCATACCTTGTTAAAATAAATCCATAGAACCTTTATCAGACTGTTTTATGTCCCAACGATAAGTCGTAGTATAAAGTCGATAAAAACAAATAATAAACATTAAATCATAGCGTTAAAATTAACCTTTAAGTGTCGGCTCAAAAATAGCATTAGGTTAAACAGAATAAATCCCCGTAAATAAATACTCTCTTTTATAAATATCATTAATTACAAAATAAACACAAAATACCATAAGCTGAAACATCTGAGCATCAAAAACGAAACGTTAAACCAACAAATTGTATGCATTTTGTATTTGTATAATATTTTACAAAATGATGCCCCTTATAAAAATTAACTAACTTATGCATTAATATTCTTAATCCTGTATAGAGCAAATTAATACTTAATCTCACATTTACAGCATAGCAAGCGGATTATTGACCACAAAAAAGCCCTTTCAATATCGAATTGAAAGGGCTAAATCTTCATCAATATAAAAACAATATTATTGCAGTTATGGCCAGTGGTTAATTCGCCATAACCGCTTTCATTAACACTTCTGTCGTGAACTTATCATTATTGATAACTGGGAACCTGTCATAGGTTTGGAAGATCACTTGATCTTGAAACTTGATCATCGCCACTACGCCATATTGGATACTTTTATCGATCGATTTAGCGGGCAGTGTAAATTTAAATGGCACAGGTGCTCTGGCGATATTGAAGGTTTTTTGTGCGACGACGACACCTGGAGTATTCAAATCAATAATGGCAATAATGATTTGGCAGCCTTGAGGTAATGGGATCTTCTCTAGATAGCCAGCGGCGCCATTGATGATAATCGGTTGATCAGGTGTTACAGTCACACAGCCATTGAGCAAGACAGCCATGAGAGAGAACAATATAAACGATTTTATTTTCAGATACATACTAACGTCCTTTTACCATGCGTATCAGGCCTTCTTGGGTAGAAGAAGCCACTAACTCGCCTTGTTGATTGAAAAACTGCCCTCTGACGTAACCTCTGCCACCGCTAGCATTAGGGCTATCGATACTGTAAAGCAACCACTCTCCCATATTAATCGGGCGGTGGAACCACATCGCATGGTCGATCGTCGCCATTCGTACCCCAGGACTTAAGAAGGATACACCGTGGGGCTGAGCTGCCGTGACTAAAAAGTTAAAGTCTGAGGCATAGGCGAGTAAATATTCATGGATATGGGCATCATTTGGCATAGGACCATTAGCCCTCATCCAAACATAACGGTACGGCTCGGTTTCTTTAGGCGCAAAAGGGTGCAGTGGATTGACCAATCGCATCTCAATTGGCGCATCGGCCATAAACTTTTCAAGTATGCTCGGCGGTACTTTATCCCGCATCGTCAGCGCCAATTCCTGCTGATTCAACAAACCTTCAGGTCCGGGCACTTGCGGCATAGCGGCTTGATGACTAAAGCCTTCCTCGGGTTCTTGGAAGGAGCAGGTCATATGAAAAATAGGGCGACCTTTTTGAATAGCACTAACCCGACGAGCGCTAAAACTACCGCCATCACGCATATTTTCTACTTCATAAACAATCGGCAACTTCTCGTCACCTGCACGTAAAAAGTAGGAGTGTAATGAATGGATCTTACGCTCAACAGCTACTGTCTGTTTTGCGGCGCTCAGTGCTTGGCCCATCACTTGACCACCAAACACATGCCCAAAACCCAGATCTTGGCTTTGACCACGAAAGAGACCAATTTCAATTTGCTCAAGGGAAAGTAATGATAAAAGATCGTCTAATACCTGACTCATGGGATCCTACTGCGTAATTAGCAATTAATCTTAAAGGGTAACTCAGTTAGCCTTAAGCTGACCAGTCTTCTATCGATTATTCACAATCAAATCATCACTCCAACGGTGAGGAATTAAACCAGGCACGCTGGAGTGTCTATGTTATTTATTGTGGTTAGCATTTACGGCTTTATTGAGCCACTTACTGCATTTAAATCGCTATAGATGCAGGCTTAGTTCAAATACAAGCATGATGAATCAATCGATTTTAATGTGATGTTCTAGCGCACTTAACTTAGACCAAGACAACACTTTATCCTCTCCACAGGAGTGCAAAGTCACGGGGAAGGATTGGTGTAACTGTGGCCACTGCTGCGCGAGGTTATCTGGCGTAAAAAGACCTTCATTAAAATACATAGGCTGAAATTCGACAAACATGCCGTGGCTAACACTGCCCGCTCCGGCGAGTAGATGTTGACCATTTGGCGCCTGTTCACTCACCAAGAAAGCCGTAGTAGCAGTTAATGATTCAAAGGAAAATAGCGGCTGAATCGCACTCGCTAAATGTTTGGCCGTCATCGCAGTTACGGCCTGAGGGCATAAACTATTGACTCGAATATTATGGATTTCACCTTCTAATGATAAGCTATTCACCATGCCGACCAGCGCCATCTTGCTTGCACTAAAACCAACTTGGTGCAAGTCACCGAACAAGGCCGAGGCTCCCGTTGTCATCATTATCCGGCCAAAATGCTGTTGTTGCATATAAGGCCAAACAGCTTGAGTGAGATAAAAGCTGCCATTGAGATCGACATCCAATTGCCGTTGCCACTGCTCAAGTTTAATGTGCTCAAAGGGACAAGCACCATAAACGCCCGCGTTATTGATCAAGATATCAATGCGATGCCAGCGTAGGATCACCTCTTCAATCATGCTATTCACTTCATTTCGCTGACTCACATCAAGCACAAAATAAATGCAATCTCCACCGAGTTTAATAATGCTGCAATAGGTCTGCATTAATTCTAAGTTAGCTTGGCTCGTCTGAGCGCCGTCGGTGGAAATTGACTCATAAGACGATAACGGCTGGTCGACGAGTATCACTTTTGCCCCCCGTTCAGCCAACATGATGGCATACGCTCGACCTAACCCAGCCGCAGCCCCAGTGACTAATGCCACCTGATTGTCAAAACGCATCCAAATATGTCCTTATCGGCATTGTTGTAGCGGCAAAAAATAACGAGCATAGGGTAGCAACCGCCTATGCTATCTACTAAACAGAGTATTTAGCGTTATGCCTATGTCATGGACAGCACAAAGCCTCCATAAACATTAACTATGGAAACACAGACTTTTTTGATTTTCTTTGAACTTAACGACAAATCTCATCCTGCATCAGTGAACATATGTGCGCCAATTCAAACTCTGTTAAATGCGTTTATTAGATAGTGCTCACTTTCGTGTTAAATCTTGTTATGCTATGCGCTAATTGAGCCCTTGCTCGGTACCATTTCCATTTACCAATAACGACTGGACGCCATGAATCCTTGGATTTTAGCAATAAGACCCCGTACGCTACCCGCGGCCATAGGTCCCCTACTGATAGGCAACATTCTCGCCCTGCATCTTGAGAGTTACAGCTGGTTAATCGCTGCCACTTCAATGTTGTGTGCTGTCTTATTACAAATCGCCGTCAACCTCGCTAACGACTATTTTGATTTTAAAAACGGCATAGATACAGACGAGCGCTTAGGGCCCGTTCGCGTGACTCAAAGTGGTTTAATTTCACCAACAAGCGTTCGCAATGCCATGATATTTTGTCTCTTAATGGCGCTTGCCGTGGGATCATATCTGATTTGGCACGGAGGCTGGCCCATCGCCATTCTCGCCGCAGCCGCTATTTTAGGTGCTCTTGGCTACAGTGGTGGCCCCTATCCCCTCGCCTCCCATGGGCTCGGTGAAGTAGCGGCATTTGTCTTTTTTGGCTTAGTTGCAGTGGTGGGCAGTTATTATCTGCAGGCGGGCGATACGACTATTAATGCGTGGTTATTAGGCTGTGCGATTGGCTTATTTAACGCTGCGATTATGTTGGTGAATAACACTCGCGACATCCGTACCGACACCCAAGCGGGCAAGCATACTCTAGCGGTACGTATTGGCGAAGCTCAGGCAAAAGTGCTTTATCAAGCCTTAATCTATTTGCCCTTTGGCTTAGTCATCGCTGGCTTTTTATTCGGTATTTTACCCGGTTTACCAGTACTACTTGCGGGATTATCTCTGCTTATTGCCCGCAAACTCAGTAGCGATTTTTATGCAGTTTCTGGTGAAGCCTTAAATCCGTTACTCGGCCGCACAGCTAAGTTAACCATGATTTTCAGTACCTTGTTTAGCGTGGGTTTAGTGTTTACCGCATAAGAGTAAATCCGCTAAGCTAATGCTACACCACAGCTCAATGCTGAATATAAAAAGGTTCATATCTTCGATAGATACGAACCTTTTTTATTGGCCGCAGCACGACTTCAATTTGGCTTATTATCGACGAGGGAAATCCTACCCCATTTATTGCCAGATATAACCAGAGATCAGCGTGTTTAACAAAATACCATTAAAGTTGCGTTCGGCATGGGATGAACCATTATGGCCTGCACCAAAACACACGTGTAGCGGTAATAAATGTTCTTCCCGCGGATGACTAAAACGCGCTTCAGGGGCTGATTGCCAATGAGTTAATGCTGTTTTTACCTCGGCAAAACTAACACTTGCCGTTAAAGTTTGCGTCAACCAATGATCAAATTCTGCACTGCGGCTTTGCACTGTGAGATCGCTTGAGAAAAAAGCCCGCATATTGTGAAACGACATGCCAGACCCCACGATCAACACCCCTTGGTCCCGCAGCGGCGCTAAAGCCTCCCCAATCGCTATATGGGTTTTAGGATCGAGGCTGTGGACTAACGACATCTGCACCACAGGAATATTCGCCTCAGGATACATTAACTTAAGTGGTACAAAGGTACCGTGATCAAATGCGCGTTCGCTATCTAAGCGGGCGGCGATGCCCTTATCCGCGAGCATATTCGCAATCTGTACGGCTAATTCTGGCTCACCGGGTGCAGGATATGTCAGCTGATAAGCCTCAGGTGGAAATCCATAGTAATCATACAAAATACTTGGCTTTGGGCTACTCGACAAAGCCACCACAGATTCTTCCCAATGGGCAGTGATCAACACAATCGCCTTCGGAGTTGGCATTGGCGCTGTTACTGAAGTTAAAAATGCACGCAACTCCCTATGATTAACATCATTGAGCAAAGGCATAGGGCCACCACCATGGGGCACAAATAGCACAGGCATACGACTCGCGTTAACTTGCATCATAATCCTCTCGTGTTGATTAACTTATATCTGTACTACTGGCTTTAAACTCAGCATTTCTCACTTAACTCACTGTTCTACACAACACTTCAATGCATGCTTAAAATGCGGAACGACTCTGCACCAACTGCCGCTGAAATCGCACTAAACGCTCAATAATTTCATCGAGTTTAATAATCAGAAAGAGTCCTGCCGATAAGCTCAATGCCGGCAGTGCATTAATCGGCGCTTCATAGTTAAAGTGGAAATAAATCGCCCCCAGCATAATCGCCAGTAAACCGCTCGCCGATAGCACTCGGTAGTCACGTAGACACAATCCAAGGGCACCAATCACTTCCATCAAACCAATAAAATAACCAAAACCAGTGGGAAGATTCATTAATGTGAACGGAACATGGAACATAGACACGCCAAATAACTTGGCAAATCCCGAGATGAAAAACACTATGCTCATCGCCAATGTGACGGTTGCAGCGGCGCGATTGAGTGTATTGGCACAAAGGAATAACTTCTGTGTATCAACCTCTTCAACTAAGCCATTGATACTTGAACCCTTAGTATCACATAAGTTTGAAAATCGCATCGCACACACCCCATTAAACGTGATATTTGCCGTCAGTCTTGGGCATAAATTCGCAGACGACGAGCGAGAATGGAATCAATTATGAGCCGATAAAAGATAAATAAATATGGAATAAAATCTAATATCTCATAAACTAATAATTTATGACTTGCGAGCAATCCCAGTGACCTTAGACCAACTGCTGATGTTTAAAACCGTGGCTGAGGCGGGCTCACTCAAAGCTGCTAGTGACAAGCTACATAAAACCCAACCCGCCATTAGCCAAAGTATCAAACAGTTAGAATCCCAACTCGATCTTATACTGTTTAATCGCGAAGGTTATCGACTCGCCATCACTGAGCAAGGTCGAAAACTGCTGCAACATACCCTGCGGGTACTGAATGAAGCGCAAGAAATGAAGCAAGTAGCGAAGCATTTAGCCAAAGGTAACGAAGCAAGCATCACCTTAGCTTTTGAAGCCTCTTTCAATCTCGCTCGAATTTTGCCGATTTTAGAGCTGACTCAAAATGAGTTTCCCTATACCCAAATTATTCTCAAACAAGAGTTTTTAACTGGTGCACTCGAAGCGCTGAATCAAGATAAAGCTGAAATCATCATCTCCGCAGGCGGAATTGAGCCCATACGTTCGAGCCATTTAGAATTAGCCTATCTTTTTTCCGGTAGCCTTCTCGATGTTGCCGCGCCGCGCATGCTTGAGCGTCATCCGACACTGATCTACGCACGAGAGCTCGTTAATGAATACCAAATCGTGATCCAAGATACAGGCTCAGGCACTGCGAATATTGAGTTTGGGGTACAGGCGGGGCAACGACGTTGGTATGTTAATGATTTTTACACCAAAAAAATGCTTATTCAAAGTGGTATGGGCTGGGGCAAGCTGCCGCACTATATGATTGAAGATTCACTCAAACAAGGTGCATTGATTGCACTGGATCTGCGTGAAAGGCAAAACAATATTCAACTCGATTACTATGTGATGCGAAAACCCCACTCACCTTTAGGCCCCGTCGCCCAAGCACTCTGGCAAAAGCTGATCGCCTTTTCATTGAGCTGAATGCTTAAGACTTCAAGCTTCAGGTTTGGTTTTAGTGGCTTTAAATAAGGTGAAGTAACTAAGTTATATGCCCTTATAAAGTCATCGGCCATAAACAAAAACGCCCCTCGATAAGGGGCGTCTTTCATTTCAATAACAGGCTAAACCTTAGATTTAAACCTTAGCTAAGGTGCGCTCTTTGGCGCTCCAATCTAAGTGATATTTCTCGCCTGCTGGGGTATCGATACGCTCAAAGGTATGGGAACCGAAAAAGTCACGCTGACCTTGGAGCAAGTTTGCCGGTAATGTTTCGCAACGGTAACTGTCGTAATACGCCAGAGCCGAGCTAATACACGGTGCTGGAATGCCTTGCATCACCGCAGTCGCGACTGCGGTACGCCATAGGCCTTGCTTTTCAGACAAGGCAGACGCAAAACTGTCCGCCATCAACAGATTGCTAAGATCAGATTTGTCTTCATAGGCTTGAGTGATTGATTGCAAGAAAGTCGCGCGAATAATACAACCCGCACGCCAAATTTTTGCAATTTCAGCAAAGTCTAACTGCCATTTTTGTTCATGAGCCGTCATCGCCATCAACTGGAAGCCTTGGGCGTAACAACACACTTTCGCGCAATATAACGCGCTTTCAAGGGCTTCAATCAACAGTGCTTTTTGTGCGTCATCGATAACAGGTGCATTTGGCCCAGCCAATTTCTGGCTGAGTTGTAGACGTAAGGATTTTTGGGTACTTACGGCGCGCGCATACACAGCTTCAGCAATCGTCGGCGCGGGACAGCCAATTTGTAAACTGCTCACGGCCGTCCACAAACCCGTGCCTTTTTGGCCCGCTTTATCTAAGATCATTTCCACCAGCGGTTTACCCGTTAATGGATCGGCTTGTTTTAAGACTTCGGCACTGATCCCCATCAAATAGCTGTTTAAACTACCTTTGTTCCAGCGTTCAAACACATCGCCCACTTCTGCAGCGCTCATGCCTAAACCGTCATGCAGCATTTGATAGGCTTCGCAAATCAACTGCATGTCAGCGTATTCAATACCGTTATGCACCATCTTCACATAATGGCCAGAACCCGCAGGACCAATATAAGTCGTGCATGGCTCGCCTTCTGTCACTGGATTACCCGGCTCAAAGCGCTCTATGGGTAAACCTGTACTCGCATCAACCTTAGCGGCAATCGCTTTCCAAATCGGCGCAACATGGTGCCATGCATCGATATCGCCGCTAGGCATAAGTGAGGGGCCGAAACGCGCACCGACTTCACCGCCCGAAACTGCAGAGCTGAAAAATACAAACTGACCTTTGTAGCGCGCTTCACGCTCAACAGTGTCAGTCCATAGGCTGTTACCAGTATCGATCACAATATCATCGGACTCAATTCCGGCAGAAATCAAAGCACTACAGACACCATCGACGGGTGCACCCGCGGGAACAGAAAGCACAAGAATACGGGGTTTTGTGAGACTGGCTAACATTTCGGTAAGATTAGCACAGCCAAGAATGCGAGATTCGAGTCCAGCACGTTCCTGTTTTTCTTGCTGTATAACACCATTAACTTTAACAGGATCGAGGTCAAACGCGCTGACGTGATATTGGTTATCTGCGATGTTTAGCGCGAGGTTTTTACCCATAACACCAAGGCCAATTACGCCGATATCATTAAGATTGCTGTGGTTTTGCATTATATTATTCCCACGGGTCACAGAGGTTAGAGCTAACCAATTTTGAGGGGTAATTATACCGATCTTTGTAACTTAATTACCAGAGACATACGATTGTCAATTTCGATTGTGCCGAAAGTACCAATCGTTTAGGTCTCATTTTATCCAGGGCGTGTTGACGTTTCAGGGTTATTTTTGCAGCGAGTTGGCTGGCTTTTATGCAAGGCAAAGCCCGTGCAGTGTAGTTATTCTACATAAACGGGCGATAACGCAGCAGAAACGCTGGCCAAACGCTACCCGAAGGGTTCGTCTGGCAAGCTCTTGCTCTTTGTCACTCGTCATTTGAGTAGAATAACTACACGCCACTCCTCGTTTCGTGATAACGAGCTTGCCAGACGAACAAAATTTAATCTCAAAACGTCAACACGCCCTAGTAGAACCGTCAATTAATGGGCAAGTTTAAGCCCTAAAACACCCAGTAATATAAGTATCAAACTGGCGATTTTAAGTAAGCTAACGCCTTCTCCTAACAGGATAATTCCCGCAATTGCGGTGCCCATAGCACCTATGCCGACCCACACGCCATAAGCCGTACCAATAGGCAAATGCTTAACCGCGAGTCCTAGTAGCAACACACTCACTGCCATCGACGCCACTGTAAAGATACTTGGCCACAAACGCGTAAAACCGTCGGTATATTTAAGCCCTATAGCCCAACCAATTTCAAATAAACCCGCAAGAACTAATAAGAACCAACTCATAGTGAACTCCCATAAAGGGGTCGTCCCCATGTTAGATTAGGCGTATTTAGGGTCGTCCCTAAGCCATTTGATTACAGTAAAACTGTAGGTGATATAGCTGTACGTGATAACAGTACGTGACAGCTGTGCTGTGATAACTGTACGTGATGAGAATGCAAGACTAGCAAATTTGAGGTGAAAATTTCAATCTTTGATTTTGCCGAAATAAGAAATACCATGCGCAAAAAGGCGATAGCAAGCTTGGTCAGTTTACTATCGCCTTAATATTTCAACTCTCTATAAGACCTTTACACTCTTCCTATAAAAGCCTTTACGCTCTATTTCTTACACTAAAGCATCGGCATAACCCATGCGAGTGAGCGCGGTACGCACTAACTCTAAGGTCTGTGGATCTTCTATGGTCGCTGGCGCGGTATATTGCTGATTATCGGCAATTTTTCGCATAGTACCGCGTAAAATTTTACCCGAGCGCGTTTTAGGTAATTTTTGAATCGCACTCACTAACCTAAAGGAGGCGACGGGACCAATTTCTTGGCGTACCAGGGTTATTAACTGTTTATGCAGCTCTTCATCACTAATCGTCACGCCTTTCTTGAGTACCACTAATCCGAGGGGAACTTGGCCCTTAAGCGCATCATCTACCCCAATTACCGCGGCTTCGGCCACATCAGGGTGTTGACATAACACTTCTTCGAAGCGCCCCGTCGATAGCCTGTGTCCCGCTACATTTATGATGTCATCGATACGACTCATAATGTAGAGATAGCCGTCTTCATCGGTATAACCCGCATCGCCAGTTAAGTAATAACCTGGATACATAGACAAGTAACTATCTTGATAGCGTTGATCATTTTGCCACAGTGTCGTTAAGGTTCCCGGCGGTAGAGGCAATTTAATCACCACATTTCCCGAAGTATTGGGCGCAACTTGCTCACCCAATTCGTCTAGCACTTCAACCGCATAACCCGGCACAGGTAAAGCTGGCGAACCCGGTTTAATGGTAACCGGTGCTGTACCCATCAAGTTTGCCGCGACAGGCCAGCCCGTTTCGGTTTGCCACCAGTGATCAATAACAGGTTTAGCAAGTTTTGTGTGTGCCCAAACTAAGGTATCGGGATCGCAACGTTCCCCCGCCAAAAAAACATTTTTAAGACAAGCTAAATCAACACCTTGTAGATATTCACCATCAGGATCTTCACGCTTGATTGCGCGAATAGCCGTAGGCGCGGTGAAGAAACTTTTGACCTTATATTTGGCAATCGTGCGCCAAAATGCGCCGGGGTCTGGCGTTCCCACAGGTTTGCCTTCATACATTAAGGTTGTAGCGCCCACCAGCAGCGGTCCGTACACTATGTAAGAATGACCCACAACCCAACCCACATCGGACGCAGCCCAAAACACATCACCCGCTTGAATATCGTAAATATGCTGCATCGACCAAGCCAGAGCCACGGCATGGCCACCATTATCGCGTACCACACCTTTAGGCTGACCCGTGGTGCCTGAGGTATAAAGCACATACAAGGGATCGGTAGCCTTGAGGGCGACACAATCGGCCTTAGGTGCAGTTGCTAATGCGGCTTGCCAATCTAAGTCACGGCCCTCAAATAAATCGGCCTGATACTGGCTACGATTCAAAATTAGGCAGTGATCAACCTGATGTACTGACTGAGCTAACGCTTTATCTAACAGAGGCTTGTAAGGGATCACGCCCGAAGGCTCAATGCCGCAAGATGCCGACAAGACCAATTTAGGCTTAGCATCATTGATCCGAGTCGCGAGCTCATTGGCAGCAAAGCCACCAAAAACCACCGAATGAATCGCACCTATGCGGGCACAGGCCAGCATAGCGAAGGCGGTTTCAGGCACCATAGGCATATAAATCACCACACGGTCGCCCTTCCCTATACCAATAGATTGCATAAAGCCCGCGAGTCGGCTCACTTGAGCCTGTAACTCCCCGTAGCTAATGCCGTATTCAGTATCAGTAACAGGGCTCACATATTGGATAGCCACTTGATCACCACGTCCAGCCAGCACATGGCGATCAACGGCGTTATAACAAGTGTTCATCTCACCATCGGCGAACCAATGATAAAACGGCGCCTGCGATTCATCGAGCACAGTTTGCGCCGGCTTAATCCAATCGAGCGTTTTCGCCGCTTCTCCCCAAAATTCGGCTTTATTAAGCAAGGATGCTTGGTGCAACGCTTGATGTTTTTGTTGGTTCTGTTTTTGATTTGTGGCTTGCGCTACAGATGCATTTTGCTGTTCGGTCAACATATGTCCTCCAATCAGGACTGCGACTCACATCGTCAGCCGCAATAACTACCCCTTCCTGCTTCTATTATTAGCAAGGAGGTCTAAAGCCCACTATTAGACGTTAGCCTATAACCAGAAGATATTTGTGGTTTTATGTGAGAACACTAATTTAAAGCATACGTTTTAATCTCGCTGCACAGGCTTATGGCAATTGGGATTGACACTTTTTTGCCAACAGAATAAAAGCCAAAATCTTTACCTTTACGTAAACTTCATATATCTTGCTTAAAACTGATTATTTAGGGTGCATGAATGAGCGCAACGAACACACCACAAACGACTTACTCGATCAGTGATCTCTCAAAAGAGTTTGATATCACTACTCGTAGTATTCGTTTTTACGAAGACCAAGGTTTGCTTAAACCTAAACGCCGCGGCCAAACCCGTATTTATAGCCTCAAAGACAGGGTACGTCTCAAGCTCATTCTTCGCGGTAAACGCTTGGGCTTTTCTTTGGCAGAAACCCGTCGCTTGTTCGAATTATACGATGCCGACAAGAGCAGCACCTCACAGCTCAATACCATGCTAGCGCTAGTGGAAGAAAAGAAGTCCGCACTACAACAGCAAATGGACGACATCAAAGTCGTATTGATGGAACTCAATTCCGCCGAGCAGCAGTGCCGTTTAGCCTTAGAAGATAACAAAACGGCAAAAGCCTAAATCCCCGTTGACACAAAATCAAATCAATTTGATAGCGATAACGACTACGGATTTAAGTACAAGATTTAAAAGACTCAAGCACCTAAAAATCATAAAAACTATAACAATCTGAAATTAGAACATCTGAAAGGACACAAGCAATGAACTCTCTCTACACAAGTCTGAATTTTGGCCTAGGCGAAGACGTCGATATGCTGCGCGATGCAGTGCAGGATTTTGCCGCGAATGAAATCGCTCCAATTGCCGCGAAAGTGGATCACGACAACGCCTTCCCCAATGAACTTTGGCCTGTGCTAGGAGGAATGGGACTGCTCGGCGTAACCGTACCCGAAGAGTTTGGCGGCGCGAACATGGGCTACCTTGCCCACGTCGTGGCGATGGAAGAAATCTCCCGAGCATCGGCCTCTATCGGCCTAAGTTATGGCGCCCACTCAAACCTGTGTGTCAATCAAATCAACCGTAACGGTAATGCAGCGCAAAAAGCCAAGTACCTGCCAAAACTGGTGAGCGGTGAGCATATTGGTGCACTGGCCATGAGTGAGCCAAACGCGGGTTCTGACGTGGTTTCAATGAAACTACATGCCCGCAAAGAAGGCGACCGATTCATCTTAAACGGCAACAAGATGTGGATCACTAACGGTCCCGATGCGCACACCTATGTGATTTATGCGAAAACCGACTTAACCAAAGGCGCACACGGTATTACCGCCTTTATCGTTGAGCGTGATTCGAAAGGTTTTAGCCAAGCGCAAAAGCTCGACAAACTCGGCATGCGTGGCTCTAACACCTGCGAACTGGTGTTTGAAGATGTAGAAGTACCAGAAGAAAACATTTTAGGCGGCCTCAATAACGGCGTAAAAGTGCTGATGAGCGGCCTAGATTACGAGCGCGTCGTGCTTTCTGGCGGCCCGCTGGGGATCATGAATGCCTGTATGGATATCGTTGTGCCTTACATCCACGAGCGTGAGCAATTTGGCAAATCCATCGGTGAATTCCAACTAGTGCAAGGCAAGTTAGCCGACATGTACACAGGTATGAATGCCGCCAAATCCTATGTCTATAACGTGGCAAAATCCTGCGATCGCGGTGAAACCACCCGTAAAGATGCCGCAGGCGCCATTCTTTATAGCGCAGAACTCGCCACCAAAATGGCACTGGATGCCATTCAACTGCTAGGCGGCAATGGCTATGTCAACGAATACGCCACTGGCCGCTTACTGCGTGATGCCAAGCTGTATGAAATCGGCGCCGGCACCTCAGAAATTCGCCGCATGCTAATTGGCCGCGAACTGTTCAATGAGTCGAAATAACGCGTGTTCAAATAATCTCTCACAAGTGAATGGGTAGCACCTCACTGTAACTTACAGTTTGCGCCACCCATTCGAGCAAGGTGATACCGAGTTTCCGCTTTATAAGGACAATCAAAGTGACGCAATTAAGCAGTCGTATCAACGCCCGTAGCGATGAATTTAAAGCAAAATCAGACGATATGGCCGCCCTAGTGGCCGATCTCAAAACTAAACTCAATAAAATCGAACTCGGCGGCGGCCCTGTGGCGCTGGAGCGTCATTTATCCCGCGGTAAATTATTGCCACGTCAACGGGTTGAAAAGCTGCTCGATGCGGGCTCGCCCTTTTTAGAGCTATCGCAATTTGCGGCGTTTGAAGTCTATGACGAGGAAGTGCCCGCAGCGGGCATTATCGCTGGTATCGGCCGTGTGAGTGGTGTCGAATGCATGATCATCGCCAACGACGCTACAGTTAAAGGCGGCACTTACTACCCGATTACCGTTAAAAAACACCTTCGCGCCCAAGATATTGCCAGCCGTTGTCACTTGCCTTGTATCTATTTAGTCGACTCGGGCGGCGCTAACCTGCCCCGCCAAGATGAAGTCTTCCCCGACCGCGACCATTTCGGCCGCATCTTTTACAATCAAGCGCAAATGTCGGCAAAAGGCATTCCGCAAATTGCGGTGGTGATGGGTTTATGTACCGCAGGCGGCGCTTATGTGCCAGCCATGGCGGATGAATCGATTATCGTAAAAGATCAAGGCACTATCTTCTTAGCCGGCCCACCATTAGTCAAAGCGGCCACAGGTGAAGAAGTCAGCGCCGAAGAGTTAGGCGGCGCCGAAGTGCACACTAAAATTTCCGGCGTAGCGGATCATTTAGCCCAAAACGATGAGCACGCGTTAGAGCTTGCCCGCCGCGCGGTATCACGCCTGAATCATCAAAAAGAAATCAAATCACTCTTAAGTCCTGTCAAACCACCGAAGTTCGACATTAGCGAACTGTACGGCATTGTCGGCACCGACTTGAAAAAGCCCTTTGATGTTAAAGAAGTGATCGCCCGTATCGTCGATGATTCTGATTTTGATGAGTTTAAAGCCAACTATGGCGCAACCTTAGTGTGCGGTTTTGCCCGTATTCACGGCTACCCCGTCGGCATTGTCGCCAACAACGGCATTCTGTTCTCGGAGTCGGCGCAAAAAGGCGCGCACTTTATTGAACTGTGCTGCCAGCGCAAAATTCCGCTGCTGTTCCTACAAAATATCACCGGCTTTATGGTGGGTAAAAAGTACGAACACGAAGGCATAGCCAAACACGGTGCCAAAATGGTAACCGCGGTGTCTTGTGCCAATGTGCCTAAATTTACTGTGATTATCGGCGGCAGCTACGGCGCGGGTAACTACGGCATGTGTGGCCGCGCGTTCGAACCGACCATGATGTGGATGTGGCCTAACGCCCGTATTTCTGTGATGGGCGGAGAGCAAGCCGCAGGCGTTCTTGCCACAGTGCGCCGCGACGGTTTAGCCCGTAAAGGTGAAGAATGGTCACTTGAGGATGAAAAAGCCTTTAAAGCGCCAATTGTCGCCCAGTACGATAAAGAAGGTCATCCGTATCATGCCAGCGCCCGTTTATGGGATGACGGCATTATTGACCCAGCGCAAACCCGCGATGTGGTCGGCCTTGCGCTATCGGCGGCATTAAATGCCCCTATCGAAGACACCCGCTTTGGTGTGTTCCGTATGTAAACCATACGTATACACAGCAAATCAATAAGATAGGGAAACAGTTATGACAAATTTACCAATAACGCCACAGGAATTAAGCAACTTGCAGCACGTGAGTTACTCACTCAATGACGGCGTTGCCGAGTTAATCCTTAACCGTGCAGAAGTACACAACGCCTTCGATGAAGTGATGATTAGCGAGATGATTAGCGTCCTTGGCTATTTTGCTGAGCATAAGGATTGCCAAGTGCTGGTGCTTAAAGCGAACGGCAAAAACTTCAGCGCCGGCGCCGATCTCAATTGGATGCGCAAGCAAGCCCAAATGGATTTTGAGCAAAACCTAACGGATGCCAAAGCCTTAGCAAAACTGATGCAGGATTTAGATACCTTTCCAAAACCCACCATTGCATTAGTGCAAGGTGCAGCCTTTGGCGGCGCACTGGGGCTGATTTGCGCCAGCGATATCGCTATCGCCACAACGCGCGCCAGTTTTTGTTTGAGCGAAGTAAAACTTGGATTAATTCCTGCGGTGATTAGCCCTTACGTTGCCCGCGCTATGGGTAACCGCGCATCGCGCCGCTACATGCTGACCGCCGAGCGTTTTAGTGCAGAAACTGCATTAAAACTTAATGTCGTCCATGAGATAAGCGATGACTTAGACGCCGCCGCAAAGCCTATGATTGATGCGCTACTTGCCAATAGTCCGCAAGGCATGGCATGGGTAAAAACCTTATTATCACGCCTTGAAGATGGCGTGATAGACCAAAACACCATTGATTACACTAGCGAGCGTATCGCCCGCATTCGGGTATCAACCGAGGGCCAAGAAGGCTTAAATGCCTTTTTTGAGAAACGTCAGCCAAACTGGCAACAAGCGCACTCCGCCCCCTCTCCTACGCCAATGCAAAAGCCAAGTGATACCCAAGGAGCCCTTTGATGTTAACCAAGCACATGTTTACCAAGCTATTGATTGCTAACCGCGGTGAAATCGCCTGTCGCATCATCAAAACCGCCCATGCCATGGGTGTTCGCACCGTTGCCCTATATTCCGATGCCGATAAAGAAGCGCGCCATGTCGCCATGGCCGACGAATCCTTCTATTTAGGCGGCAGCGCGCCGGCAGACTCCTATTTAAAGGGCGATTTGATTATCGACATCGCCAAAAAAGCGGGCGCACAAGCGATTCACCCAGGTTATGGTTTCTTGTCTGAAAATGCCGACTTTGCCCGTAAATGTGAAGCCGCTGGCATCGCCTTTGTTGGCCCAGGCAGTGATGCTATCGATGCCATGGGCAGCAAAAGCGCCGCTAAATCTATTATGACTGCGGCAAATGTGCCCTTAGTGCCGGGTTATCACGGCGATGACCAAACCGATGCGACCTTAAAAGCGGAGGCACTGAAAATCGGCTTCCCTATGCTGATTAAAGCGGCTTATGGCGGCGGCGGTAAAGGCATGCGAATCGTCGAGAATGAAGGCGAAATCATGGAAGCCGTTAACTCAGCGCGCCGTGAAGCGGCCTCTTCTTTTGGTAACGATAAATTATTGATGGAGCGTTATTTACGCCAACCGCGCCATGTCGAAGTGCAAGTGTTTGCCGACACCTTTGGCAACGCGATTTATTTATCGGATCGCGATTGCTCGATTCAACGTCGCCACCAAAAAGTGGTCGAAGAAGCGCCAGCCCCCGGTTTAAGCGATGCACTGCGTGCCCAAATGGGTGAAGCGGCCGTCGCGGCAGCCAAAGCCATCGATTATGTTGGCGCGGGAACAGTAGAGTTTCTGCTCGACACAGACAATAGCTTCTATTTTATGGAGATGAACACTCGTCTGCAGGTTGAGCATCCCGTCACCGAAATGGTCACAGGCCAAGACTTAGTAAAATGGCAGTTAATGGTCGCCAGTGGTCAGCCACTCCCCCTTAAGCAAGATGAAGTGCGTATTCACGGCCACTCCTTTGAAGTGCGTATTTATGCCGAAGATCCGCAAAATGAGTTTTTACCCGCCAGCGGTAAGCTCAACTTTTTACGTGAACCCGAACAAAGCAAATACGTGCGTATCGATTCGGGCATTCGTGAAAACGATGTGATCAGTAACTTCTACGATCCTATGATTGCCAAGCTTATCGTCTGGGATGAATCGCGCCCGCGCGCCCTGCAACGTTTAGTGCATGCCTTAGAGTCGTATCAAATCAGCGGTCTTAAGCACAACATTGAGTTTTTAGCGAACATTGCCGAACACCCAGCGTTTGCCAATGCCGACTTTAGCACTGACTTTATTGGCCGTTATGGCGATACCTTAATTGGCACAGCTTCAAGCGAAGCTGACACTGCCCTTGCCTTTGCCGCGCTGTATCAAGTGCTTGCCCGTAAAGAAGCCGCCAAAGCGCAAGCTGTCAACAGCGCCGATCCTTACTCGCCTTGGGGTCAAGTCAGCGGCTTTAGACTCAACAGCTGCAGCCAGCACAATATTGCCCTGCTCGATGATGCCCATGAATTGCAGCAGTTAGTGATGCTCGATTTAGGCGGCATGTATCAGCTACCGCTGCACGGACAAGATTGGTTGCTAAATGGCGAGCTGAAACAAGATTTACTGCTCGCAGAAATCAACGGCCATAAGAGTAAAGTGCCCGTTAGTGCCCAAGGTGATGACTTTACGCTGTTTTTATCCTCTGGCAGTTACCACTTTAAAGCGGTGCAAACACTCGTGGTCGAAGAACAAGCCAGCAATGCTGACAAGTTAAAAGCGCCCATGAACGGCACGGTAGTGACCCATTTAGTCGATATCGGCACACAAGTTAAAGCGGGCCAAGGTTTGCTGGTGATGGAAGCCATGAAGATGGAATACACCATCGAAGCCCCCTTTGACGGTATCGTCACTGAGTTCTACTTTAAGGCGGGCGAGCTAGTGACCGATGGCGCAACCTTGCTCAATGTAGAGCCGTTAGAGACAGACGAGCCAACCGCGATCAAGGAAGCCTAAGATGTCGTTAGCCAATCTAAGCCAAGCAGCGAACGCCAAAGACAGGGTCAGCATTTTCGAGATGGGCGCACGCGACGGCCTGCAAAACGAAGTCGCAGTGCCGACGGCAGCTAAAATCGCCTTGATTGAATCGCTGGCAGGTGCGGGGCTTAAGCGTATCGAAGCAGGCAGCTTTGTGTCACCTAAATGGGTGCCACAAATGGCCGATTCTGCCGATGTGCTCAAGCAAATACAGCGTCAAAGCGACGTGGTGTATAGCGCGCTCACACCCAACGTCAAAGGCTTTGAACTGGCACTGGATGCAAAAGCGAGTGAGGTGGCAATATTTGGCGCCGCCTCACAAAGCTTTAGTCAGCGCAATATCAACTGCTCGATAGAAGAGTCGATTGAACGCTTTATCCCTTTGATGGAATTAGCAAAAAAACACAATATTCCGGTGCGCGGTTATGTGTCTTGCGTGCTCGGCTGCCCCTACGAAGGTGAGATAGCGGTCAGTGAAGTGGCCCGTGTGTCTGAAATCCTTTACAAAATGGGCTGTTACGAAATATCGCTCGGTGACACTATCGGTATCGGCACGCCGCAAAAAGCCCGTAGAATGCTGCAAACTGTGGCTGAACGTGTGCCTATGGATAAACTGGCGCTACACTTTCACGACACCTATGGCCAAGCATTAGCCAACATTTTGGCCTGCTTAGACTTAGGTGTGCGGGTGTTTGACTCCTCAGTTGCGGGTCTTGGCGGTTGCCCTTATGCCAAAGGCGCATCGGGCAATCTTGCCACCGAAGACTTAGTGTATATGCTGCACGGCATGGGATTCGAAACGGGTATCGATTTACAAAAACTCGCGTTAGCAGGGCAAGCTATCAGCACACAGTTGAATCGCAACAACGGTTCAAAAGTGGCCACCGCCCTGTTAGCAAAATAGAACAAAAATAATTAACGACACCAACAACCGTTATTAAAGACGCGCGTCATTCGCAGCGCGTTTTATAAAGCATAAAAGGACATCACAATGGCAGGACTCAATAAAGTCGTCAGCAGCTATGAAGAAGCGTTAGCAGGCTTATCGGACGACATGACCATTATGGTCGGCGGCTTCGGCCTGTGCGGCATTCCAGAAGGCTTAATCAATCAAATGGTTAAGATGGGCGTTAACGGCTTAACGGCGATATCAAACAACGCTGGCGTTGATGATTTCGGTCTCGGATTACTGTTAAAACATCGCCAAATCGCCACTATGATCGCCTCTTACGTGGGCGAAAACGCCACTTTCGAGCAACAAATGCTCTCTGGCGAACTGAACGTGATTTTGACTCCCCAAGGCACGTTAGCGGAAAAAATCCGCGCTGGCGGCGCAGGTATTCCGGCATTTTTCACCGCGACGGGCTACGGCACGCCAGTCGCTGATGGTAAAGAAACCCGCGAAATCAAAGGTCGCCATTACGTGTTAGAAGAATCGCTGACCGCAGATTTTGCCTTAGTGCGTGCATGGAAAGCCGATACCATGGGTAATTTGGTGTTCCGTAAAACCGCCGCCAACTTTAACCCTATGATGGCGACCGCGGGCAAAATCACTGTGGTTGAAGCCGAGTTTATTGTTGAGCCGGGTGAGCTAGACCCAGATCATATCCACACGCCGGGCATCTATGTTGACCGCGTTATTCAAGGCACGTTCGAGAAACGTATCGAGCAACGCACGGTAAAAGCCGCGAAATAAAAGGCGCTGGCAAAACCTTAAAACACAGTTAACGCAATTGGCACTTAGCTCCCTAAAGTTAAAACTAAGGGTAAAAACCTAAGAATAAAGACCAAAGCGTCAAAGCCAAATAGAAAGGATAGATATCATGGCATTATCAAGAGAACAACTGGCTCAGCGCGTCGCCAAAGAATTAAAAGATGGCTACTACGTTAACCTCGGCATTGGCATTCCAACACTGGTGGCCAACTACATTCCCGAAGGCATGGAAGTCATGCTGCAATCAGAAAACGGCCTACTCGGCATGGGTGAATTCCCCACCGAAGACACCATAGATCCCGATTTAATCAATGCGGGCAAACAAACCGTTACCGCAGTCAAAGGCGCCTCGTTTTTCTCATCGGCGGAAAGCTTTGCCATGATCCGTGGCGGCCATGTGGACTTAACCGTGCTCGGCGCCTTTGAAGTCGATGTGAACGGCTCTATCGCCTCATGGATGATCCCCGGCAAACTCATCAAAGGCATGGGCGGCGCGATGGATTTAGTCGCGGGCGCCGAAAACATTATCGTGACTATGATGCACGCCGATAAATACGGCAATTCTAAGCTGCTACCCGTGTGCGAATTGCCGCTAACAGGTTACGGCTGCATTAAACGCGTCGTCACAGATTTAGCCTTTATCGAAATCAAAGATGGCGCTTTCCATCTACTAGAGCGCGCGCCAGGCGTCAGCGTAGAAGAAATCGTCAGCAAAACCGCCGGCAAATTAATCGTGCCAGAGCATGTACCAGAAATGGTGTTTTAAGCGTTCTCTAAAATGCGCAAGTAACGTATAGCGGCTAAGGTTGAAACTCAAGTTAGTTTGAAGCTTTAACCTAAAGAATTTTGAGCGTTAACCGACGTTTTACGATACCAACAAGGCCCAAAAAATGATTCTGGGCCTCGTTGCTTTTGTTCTCCCCACGAAGCGGAGAACCATGAGTAAAATTCACCACCAGCTTGTTCACTACAAACCTTGTTTTCTGTGAGCTTTTGCAGTCTAGGTACTTTTTGAGAGCTTATCGCCATAAACAGCACTAATGCTCTGGCGACACGCCGTAAACCCATCCTTGGGGGCTCAACGAAAAAGTCCCTTTTTCCGATGGTCGCCAACGCAAGAGTGCGGTTTCCTCCCCATCCCAGCATATTCAATAATGAACAATGTCGCGCATTAAACTGATAACACCATATGTTAGCAAGGTTCTTTGCTGGCGAATGTGTGTTCACCATCGCTACAACGGAGTCGCTTAATGCTTGCTTCAAAAGTGCTACAGATAGTGATATTTAGCGCCGTTGCGGTAAACTTGCCGCAGCCTAAATAATAAGGATGCTCAAGATGTTAGCCAAGTTTCTCAATAAGCGCAGTCGCAGTCGTAAACATATGCGCGATTATGCCAAAAACGTCTTTGAATATGACCAGTATTTACTGACCGATTATATCGACAGTGGGATGACAGATGGTTTCGAGAGAGTGAAACAATATCGTGAGTTTGATGAGGATTTTCGCCAGTGGGAATTATTTGGAGCTGAGTTTGGTGTACCCGAGTGTCATTGGGGCTATGTAGCCCAACTTACCTATATTGAATCGGGCTTGCTTGAGCCTAAGCCGCTTATGTGCTCGCTTGCTTACGGTTATTTTGCAACCGCCATTGATTACTATAAATATTGCTCATCGCTAGAAAAAACTGGCGGGATAGCAAACGCTATGTGGTCTACAATCAGCGTGTTTCGGCTTGTGCTGATGCTGTTAGCTGGGCTTAAACGCGAGGCGGACGAGCTGTACCACGCTGATGCAACCGCGCGGCGTTCGGGCTGGATTGTTCGCTCCCATGGCTTTATTGGCGATTTTTTGGTGCTGCTGTATGGCCGTTATCTGGGGCATATCGAGCCGCCTTTTACCACTGAAGTGCAAGTGACACTGCGAAAAACAGCTCCTTTCTCCTATGCGTCATTTTTAGATAACTGGGATACACAGGATATCGAATTCATCAGCACTATGCTGCAAACCCTCTGCGATGATCAGGTAGAACAAGCGATCATCGGGGATAAAAAGTGTTTTTTTGAGTTCCACAATGGACATCTATCATACATACCGTTGACGGCGTTAATGCTGCTAAAGCTTCGTGACCTCAGGGGCTTGCCTAATCCGCAGTTCAGTCATCCGGCCTTTGGCGATATCACAGCTTTGTTTGAACAAGTCTGCACAGCGTTTAGCGACTATGTCGCAGCAGAGAAGATCCTGCGGATTGAAGATGCAGCCGATGAAGTGTTAACCAACACATTAACCAGAATGCAAAGCCAAGATTTTGATGCCCATGCTATTTTCGCCAAGCGACTGCCATCGTTTAGTGCTGGTTAAGATTTTGATTAACCAAATTTTCATAAAAAATGGATAACCAATAAAATCATGATTCTATTCATATTGAGGACCCAAGGCTTAAGGTTGAGCATATTCAAGCCTTAAGTCATCCACAATACAAGCCAGAGGAAAGCTTATGTACCAGATTGCGATTGTGATATTTGATGAATTTACCGATATCGATTTCTTCTTAATGCGCGATATTCTCGGCCGTACAAAAACCGATTGGACAGTAAAAGTTCTCGGGACAAAGCCTAGCCACAGGTCGAGTTTGGGGATGATGGTTGCAACCGATGGTCATGTGGCCGAAGTCGCTGATGCAGACGTGGTATTATTCAGCAGTGGTTACAAAGGCGTACCTGCGGCACTTGCTGATACTGAGTTTATGTCCGCCCTTAAATTAGATCCCACACGACAATTGCTTGGCAGTATCTGCGCGGGGTCATTCTTCTTTGCCAAATTAGGGCTACTCGACAATCTCTCGGCAACGACTCACCCCGATGCAAAACCTGCCCTAGTTGCCATGGGCGTCGATGTAGAAGACTGCGCCCTCGTGATTAATGGCAATATTGCCACTGCGGGCGGCTGCCTTTCCTCACTCTATTTAACCGGCTGGGTTGCGGAGCGTTTATTCGACAGTGCGAAACGCCGCGAAATTCACAGGCAGCTTATTCCTGCCGGGCAAACAGATATTTTTGAAGCATTAATCCAATCCTCCATCTCCGCGGCCATTCGTTAAAAGTGATGTAGATACTCTCGATGAATGAAAAAGATCCCATGATAAAACTTAAAAATCTTCTCGAGGCTATAAAAGCCGAGCATCAAATAACCACCCAGAATGAGCTTGTGGCTTTGCTATCGCAAAATGAATTACTCATTCAGCAAATCCAAGCTGCTGATGCGCAGTATTGGGTCAATTTTGCTAAGAATACCTTCGATGGTTGGTATTGCATTCGAACACCTATGCTCAGTACCTTTCATGTTTACTACCAAGAACGTGGGCAAAACTGTTGGGGAGAAGATGTTTTTACCGAGCAAAGTGAAGCCATAGCAGCGGTTATTTTTATGTCTGGTATTTGGGACCAAGTCCCCTAGCACTAAGCAAATTAAAGCCTGCTCACTCATCCTATATTTTCACCTTCACGAATGGCGATATGTAACGAATCATTACGCGACTTTCAATATCGAAATCATCCTGTTAGGGTGAGTGCTTAGATTGACTCATAATAACAGACACATTTTTAGCGCTCTGTTTAACTCTCTCATTGTCCAAAGGAGCGGTATCTATGGACTGGCTTATTATTGCACTCGCGGGCTTTTTAGGCGGCATGCTCAATGCGGTTGCCGGTGGTGGCAGTTTTATTACCCTTTTAGCGTTAGTGTTTGTCGGTGTTCCACCGATTGCGGCGAATGCCACGGGGACAGCCGCGCTGCTGCCCGGTTATATCGCCAGCGCATGGCGTTTTAGAAAGGATATCGAATATCCGGCGAGTCTCAGCCTTAAAAATCTGATCTTAATTGCTTTAATTGGCGGCAGTATTGGCGCGGGTATTTTGCTGACCACCAGCGAGCAAGTCTTCGCAAAGCTGATCCCTTGGCTGATTCTACTGGCCACCGCGGCCTTTATTGTTGGCCCTTGGTTGCTCAAACGAAGAATCGCTGAGCAAGGCGAAAACACCTCTACGCCAATGTTAAGTCCGATGACGGCACTGATAATGCTGTCGGCTGTGTGTATCTATGGCGGTTATTTTAATGGTGGCTTAGGCATCATACTACTCGCAAGTTTTGGCCTGATGGGGCAAACCAATCTACATGGGATGAACGGACTTAAAAATCTGATTTCAGCCCTGCTCACCGCCATCGCCGTTGTGGTTTATGCCGCGGGTAATGTTATCGATGGGCAATATCTGTTGCTGCTTGCCGTTATGGCGATTGTCGGTGGTTATGTGGGGGCGGCGCTGGCCTACCGTATTTCACAGCACTTGCTACGCGGTTTTATTGTGATCGTCGGTTTAGCAATGGCCTTAGGCTTTTTCATGCGCTAGTTTTTCATGCGTTAGTTTTCATACGTTAGGCTTTTGATTTGTGAAGCTTAAGCTCATAAAAGCTGGACAGACGAGTTTTCAATACAAGGTCTCACCGATAAATTGCCCTTATGTGACTGACTTGTTACTCTGATCCATCCTATAGGAGAACACTGTGTTTAAGAATAGCGATGAAACTGATGACCTTGAAGCTGAGTACCTTGAGACTGAGTAAATTAATGCCAAAGACCTTGAAGCTAAGCACCTTAAATCTTGCCCTGTGTCTTATTGTATGCTCACCTGCTTTTTACACCGAAACCGCTAGCGCAGCGACCATTAGCGTCAAAACGGAAACGGGTAATATTCAGGTAAAAACCATAGCCCAAGGGTTAGAGAATGTCTGGGGTATGGCATTTTTACCCGATGGCAGTATGCTAGTGACTGAACGTGCGGGCAGAATGCGCATTGTCAGCACCGCAGGCAAAGTGGGTGAACCCTTAACAGGTTTACCGCCTATGTATGCCAAAGGTCAAGGTGGTTTACTTGATGTCGTGCTTGCGCCAGATTTTGCCAGCAGCAAAAAAATCTATTTCAGTTATTCAGAACCCGCTAAAGGTGATGCAAGCGAACTCAATAGCACAGCGGTCAGTTTTGCCACGCTCAATGGTAACAAGCTTGAAAATCTCACCCGCGTTTTTAGTCAACAACCCAAAATCAACAGCGGCCACCATTTTGGATCTCGTTTAGTGTGGGCGCCTGATGGCACTTTGTTTATCACACTCGGCGATCGCTATAGCGAAAAAGATAGCGCCCAAACATTGGACAATCATTTAGGCAAAGTGGTGCGTATTCATGCCGATGGCTCAGTGCCTAAGGATAACCCCTTCGTCAATACGGCGGGCGCCTTACCCGAGATCTGGTCTATTGGTCATCGCAATATGCAGGGCGCGGCGATTAATCCCATCAGCAAAGTATTGTGGACGGGCGAGCATGGCCCCCAGGGCGGCGATGAACTCAATATCGACCAAGCGGCTAAAAACTATGGCTGGCCAGTGATTACCTATGGTGAGAATTATGGCGGCGGCAACATCGGCGAAGGTACCCATAAGGTGGGAATGGAGCAACCCGTCTACAAATGGGTTCCCTCTATTGCCACGGCGGGCTTTATGTTTTACACAGGCGATAAATTTCCACAGTGGCAAAATAATCTGTTACTCGCCAGCCTAAAGGAAAAAACACTGGTGCGTTTAGTGCTTGATGGCGACAAGATAATTAAAGAAGAGCGGCTGCTGAAAACTGAATTAGGGCAAAGATTGCGCTCAGTCGTGCAAGGGCCAGATGGACTGATTTATCTCGTAACCGATGAAGCTAAATCAAAAATTTACCAGTTATCGCCGCAGTAATCTTAATCACTGCACTTTTATCACAGTGCTTTAACTAAACCATGTTAACCACAGCAATAAACTCAATCGATAGAGAATTTAAGCCTTAAAACGACAAAGAGTGTTCATCAGGAACACTCTTTGTCGTTGGCGTGGCACTTATTAATTCATGCCTTTATTCGTTCACCACACACATGCCCTGCTCGGTTTGTACATAGGGAGCTAAAATAGGCATCATGCCCTTCATCACCTGCAATGGCAGCGCCGAGGTAAAACTAAAATCATCGGATTTACTGCCTGGCACGAAGGCGGTCAAAGTACCGAAGTATTTGTCACCTAGATAAAACACGAAGGTCGCGGTGCGGTTCATCGCCGTAGTCGCCACTTTTTTACCTTGCTGCATCTGAGTCACAATACGGTTATCACCGGTGCCGGTTTTCCCGCCTATGGCTAACATGCCACCTTTTTCATCGGTAAAAATGCCCTTTAAACGACGTGCGGTGCCGTTTTGCACTACGTTCGCCAGCGCTGCTTTTAAGGCTTGTGCTACTTCATGGCGCATTACCCGCTCACCTTGGGTGTTCTGATTCTGCAATCTCACTTCATAGGGCGTATCTGCGGCGAAATGCAGCTGATTGATACGCACTGTGGGCAAACGATAGCCGTCGTTTTGAATAATGCCCATCAGCTCGGCTAAGGCTGCGGGTCGGTCACCCGAGCTACCCAGTGCTGAGCCTAAGGATGGCACCATAGAATCAAAGGGATAACCTAAACGCGCCCAACGTTGATGTATGTCGAGGAAGGCTTCAACTTCAAGCATCACTTGCACTCGTACATCACGGGCGTTTTTATGCCGCGTCCTAAACAACCAACGGTAAACCTCTTGACGTTGTGCTTCACTCGCCTGCTTAACATCGTTCAAGTTGGCATCAGGATTATGATTAAGGTAATCCAGCACCCACAATTCTAAGGGATGCACCCGTGCGATATAGCCTTGATCTGGCAAATTATATTTATCCGGACCGTACTTGTTATATAAGCTCTTAATACGACCATCGGTATAGCTCACCTGCGGCAATCTTTGCTTCAAGAAAGCCTTAAATGACGCCATAGATTCATCGGGCAGTAAATAGCGATACGCTGCCGTCAACTGCTGCTCCGACTGGGACAAACCGTCAAAAAACATGTCGAAACGCTCATTCGCAGCCACTTTTTTGTACTTACGATAAAACTTAGTAACGAAGGTATTACCTTCTCTATCAGCAAATACTCGCAGATATTCGTCACGGCGCGGATCTTTATCATTACGCAGCAACTGGGCCATATTGCCCTCGTTTTGCATACTACTGCTGTAATTCACGATATCGCGCATGAGGCGCACAAACGGCAAGTTAACCGAATCCTGCAGGGCTTGGTAAAGTGTTGGCGTTTTTAAATCTTCTGTTTTTTTAAAGTTATTAAATACATGCAACCCGCCACCGGTAAAAAATTGTTCACTGGTTGAGGCCGAATATTCTCGCTGTAACGCCGCATCTAACATGCGATCTAAACGTCTGTCGGGATTCAAAATCAAGTAATCAATCGCCCAACGGGTTAAATGATCCCTTGGTTCGATAATGATGGATTCCAATTCAATCCCATGTTTCTTGGAATACTTGTCGTGGATCTCGGCAATGATTTCTAAGTAGGTCGCCATCACCCGCAATTTAGCGGTTGAGCCCAATTCCAACTTACTGCCCTCGTTAATATCAAAAGGCTGATCGGTGCTATCCGTCTGCACTCTAACTCGGTTGGCGGTCTCAGTGCGCTCATAAAGCGTAAAGCTATACAGTACGTTTTGCAGTTGACTTGGGTCGAGTAACCGTTCGCCAAGCAGACCCACTTTCTCCGCGGTAGGCACTTGCGCCAGACTTCGTAAGTAGTGACTGACTTTCTGCTGTAAGTCACTGTGTAAGCTACTATTGACCGTCAAATCGAGCCTGTCTAAATCATACAGCCCCACATTTAACATGCCTGCGGTGCGAATGCGAACTGTGTTCACGCCCTTATCTGCGCCAGATTGGGTATTACGCTGCGGCTTGGCGACCTTAAACTGCAATTTCTGCGCGAGTGCAGCATCACGTAGGCCACGATCAATCAAATAATACTGGCCGAGTAAACGGATATGGCTATCGACTAAGTTTTCAAGATCTTCATGACCTTGCAATAGATAGTAGGACGGACGACGTTGGGCGATCATCAAGGCAACCACTTGTCGGAATACTTGTCCGCGCTTGGTGGCATTACCTTTGATCTGCGGCGATGCTAACAGCTTGTTTGCAGTATCGAAATCGGTACCAAACCACGCCCACAGTCCATCACCAATACCATGAACTTCACCATGATTTGGCGCCGAAGATAATGGAACGGTATTCAGATAATCTTGAACGATGCGCTTACGAGCAGGTTCAGTGTTTTCACCTTGTTGATACACGCGCACACTGGCCGAGCCAATTTGCAGTAACTTATCCTTAATACTTAAGGTTAAACCTTGGGAAGAATGGCGGAATTTCTCAATCTGAGTCGCGAGTGTACTGCCACCCGCGGTAGAGACATTCATACCAACCATTTCAGCAATTTGGCTCATGCCTGCCACCACAAAACGTGGCCAGTCGATCACAGGATTGAGTTTCTCTTCCGTCGTCCATAACTCGCGGTTTTCAATAAACAGTAAAGTATTAACGATTTCATTGGGGATCTTATCGTCGTCCTGATAAACCCGTTTAGGATAGGCAAATTCGTATAAATCGGTATTGCGGCAATCGAGCAGCGTCAACCCAGATTGGGCCTTTTCATGGTAAGGCGGAAAAAATCCAAGTTGAGCGTATTCCTGCAACGCTGGCGAAAACGCCACTTGTTGCGTTATCTGAAAATTCCGTTGCAATAACCTATCAATATACTGAGGTAACTTACTGTAGCCATGGCGCTCATCAAAAGGACCATAACTAGGATAAATAACCGCTTGGCTCGGTGAGCTTTCTAATTCATAGGTGAGCGTCTTAGCATATTGATTGATGAATTTTGCTTGATAAAACGAAGTTTTAACCTCAAGTCCAATCAGCAATGCAGCGCAGCAAATCAGAATGAAAAATAAGAACCAGACCCTGCCCTTTGATCTGGCTTTACGCGGCGGCTTAACCTTAGCTTTAGGCTCAGGTTGTGGTGGACGAGGACGATAATTTTCGAACTTCATCTCTGATGTGGAATTAGGCAAAACAGCTCCAAAAAAACACTAAAATATTCATCTTTCATGCAACTCAGCAAATCCGTTGCCACTCAGTAAAGCAAGATATCAAACTCATCTAGCCATTATCCGGCTCTATTAATTAGTCTTAGTACCCATTATGTTCCACACTTTATCAAACCTAACTTCACTGTAAAGAAGGGTGCCTGTGACCCACAACCGCCACTAATCAATACTAATGTTAAGCTGATAGTACATTTTGCCAAATATTAATTTGTTGATATCAAGGTATTTTCAGCGATTAAGGCAACAGACAGTATGACTTAAAAACAAAACGAGCTAATTTAAGTCGCATAAAAAGAATGAGTCGCTCAATAATTACACGCTATTAACGAAGCCTCATCCCACATATTCATGCGCATCCCAGATAAATTCACGAAAATGCTTGCGACAGACAGACTCGTAACTTTCATTACCGCCAATCGCCACTTGCTCACCCTCGCGCATCACCTTGCCTTCACCATCAAGACGCACCACCATGTTAGCCTTACGCCCACAATGACAAATAGTCTTCAACTCAACTAATTTATCGGCCCAAGCTAATAAATAATGACTGCCGCTAAAAAGTTCGCCTTGAAAGTCCGTTCTTAGGCCATAGCAGAGTACAGGAATATCAATATTATCGACCACATGCGTCAGCTGCTTAACCTGTTCTTTACTCAAAAACTGACACTCATCCACCAGCACACAGCTTAATGGCGTGGCTTGATGCACATCGCTAATCATTTGAGTCAAATCATCTTGGCTACTAAATACCTGTGCTTCGGTTTCAATGCCAATACGCGAGGCCACTTTACCTTTGCCATATCTGTCGTCTATGGAGGCTGTCATGACCAAAGTATTCATACCGCGTTCACGGTAGTTATAGGATGACTGTAATAGGGAAGTGGATTTACCCGCGTTCATTGCCGAATAATAAAAATACAATTGAGCCAAGACTTATACCCTTTAAAAAACGTTAGCGCTTACGCGTCTGCTACCAGAGCCAAATTGAGCGCTAGTCTAACATTGCGCTTCACATCAGAACACTAGCAGCCGCTAAGCTTTTATCATGAAATTCTGCAATGACACCAACTTATCAATCATTTTAATCCCCAATCGCCTCCTGAAATATTTCTAGTCCACTTCATTTAATACTCCTCCCTGCAAAAAACATAAAAAACGCCCCGATGCCGTTCAATTGTTAATGAAAGCTTAACTGAAACTTAAATGTTGTTTCGTAAGGAAAAATTAGTAAAAGTTAAATTTAAAAAGTGCGATCTACCTCCAAAGTAATAGGTATAAATGGGCTTGCGCTCAAAAAACAAACACAAATTTAACAGTAATATTTCATTCGAGACAAAACGTGCTCAATTAAAAAAAGAAAAGTATTCGATAGCTTGCAAATTGAGACCAACGGTCAAAGCACTAATCTACCCTGCAAACTTTAGTGCTCCACTCCGTCCTTTATTCGCATATTGGATCAAATGGAGATTATGATGAGAATTTTCACCTCTAGAAAACTGGCATATTTAGTTGCCTTAGCACTAACTGGCGCCCTTGTTGGCTGTGGCGATGATGGTAAAGATGGTGTAGATGGAGCACCAGGAACGCCCGGTATCCCTGGAACACCCGGTGAACCTGGAACACCCGGAGAGCCTGGAACACCGCCCCCAGTCACCAGTTCTACTATGACTAACGTCAAAGTGATCAACTATAGCTTTGGCGAAGGCAGTATCACTTACGAATTTGAAATTACAGATGAAAACAATAACCTAATCAACGGACTGTTAAATGCTCAAGCCAAAGTGGCTGCACTAACAGATAAAGGCTTCATCACTAACCGCACCGAAGCTGATAAAAATGGTGTTGCAGATAACGTCCATATTGGCGGTGAAGCAACTCAAGCAACCGTCGGCGCTGAATTGACCGCTTTAGCTGATGGTCATTACCAATTTAAAGTACCAATGAAAGGGGTTAATCCAAGCACTGAAGGTATTGTTTGGTTACGTGTCGGTGGTAATAATGGTATTGCGACCTCTAAACCTCTGGTCGTTAACAAACCTGAAGGCACCCATTCAACCACAACTGATAGTTGTTACTCTTGCCATATCGACTACTCAACAAGCCCTCGTCGTCATGCAAGCTATGTCGCTACTGGCATGGACAGCGAAGTCACCTTCGTGGAAGGCTGTTTAGTGTGTCACGGTTCAGTTAGCCGTGCAGTTGTCAATGCTGAAGGTTTCTCTACGGGTGGCTATGCGACAAACACCCTATCTAAAATTGGTCATATCAATCACCAAGATTTTACTAAAGACTTTTCAGTACAAAACTGTACATCTTGTCACGTTGAAGCACCTAAAAACATCAACGTAGCTGGACCAGGTTGTATTGATTGCCATGACAGTGGTGGCGTACCAGGGGCTATTATCCCAAGTAATGGTGCGGATCTGCGCATTATGCACGAAAGCAAAGCGGGTATAACCGAACGCCAAGCGATTCGCGCTAAGTATAAATTAAGTCTATCAACACCTGTTAAAGTAGATGATATTTCTACCAAGACAGACCACTATGCGCCGACAGGTGCTGCGGCAGCAGTAACCGCCCCAGGCTGGTGTACAACACTGACAGTGAAAGACACCGATGGTAACGTCTTTAGCATTAAAGACAACTTTAACTATTCTAGCCCGCTAGTATATGACGCTAAGAAACCCGTAGTTTATGCGGGCGCTTATTTACATTCCTATGAAAATGGCAGCTTAGTGGGTCGCCCAGGTAACCGTACTAACTACTACTATGGTTACAACACTGACGGCACTAAAAATATCTGTCATTTACTGACAGATATCAGCGCAGTGAATGCTAACTATGTTTATTCTGCCCGCGTGACATTCAGTACCGCTGGTTGGATGGAATATGATGGCAAGCAACGCTACCAAAGTAATGGCAGCCTAAGAGCGACAGGTTATGATGGTTCTATGGGCATATCCTTTACGGCTTACTCAGATGTCGTTAACCCTGTCACCACTCAAAAGGTCTCTGGCTTCGAACGTCGTGAGATAGCGAGTACTAACAGCTGTACTACTTGTCACAACGATGCCACTGCGTTCCACAAAAATGGTGCCTTCGATGAAGGTGGTAAAGCTTGTATCGCCTGCCATGACAACGGCATGGAACGTACTTCAGCAGCCTTAGGCGCAGGTTTTGGTCCTATGGTGCACAGCTGGCACTGGGGTAATGGCGCTAAAGTCGGTGAAGTTAAAGCTGATGGAACTCAAGCGCAAACCGCTAACGGTGCAGGCGCGATTGAAGCCTCTACTAGCTGCGTTGCCTGTCATGAAAAAGCGATTGATTTAAGCAAAGTGCCAAATCAATACATCGCTGAGCCAGGTAGCAAAATGACAAGCCCAGTCACCGCTAACTGTTATGCCTGCCACACTAGCGATTCAGCTAAGGCGCATATGGCAAGCAACGGTGGTGAAATCAGCATACCAAAGGTTGCTGACTGGTTTAAACAACCGACCTCTGAATCCTGTGCAGTATGTCATGACACAGGTAGAAGTTCTGGTATTGATAAATACCACAAGTTTACTCGCTAATTAATCATCTCATCATCGCGTGATTAAGAAGTAAGTAAAAAGCGGTACCTATTTTCCCTGCAAGGAAATAGCCAAAGGAGTCTCGCTAATGCGAGGCTCCTTTTTTACTTAGACATTACCCGATAACAAGCCATTTTCAGTCCTATTTAAGTTACTAACGTTACAGTCCTAAAAAAACAACAATTCAAAGGAAGTCACTCAATTATGCGTAAAAGTTTTATTGCCATCGCCATCGGCGCCACTCTCACCGCCGGATTCATGGCAGGTTGCAGCAGCACAGAAACTAAAGCACCTAACGTTATCTCGGTACAAACCCAAAACCCGCTGTTCCAAGCCAGTAACCTGCAGTATCAAGCCCCTGATTTTAGCCTCATCAAGAATGAGCACTTCGCGCCAGCCCTAGAGCAAGGCATGGCAGAGCAGTACCAAGAAATTCTCGCAATAGCCAATAATCCGGCAGCAGCAACCTTCGATAATACGATTGTGGCTATGGAGAAAAGCGGCGCCCTACTCAACCGTGCATCAAGCGTGTTTTATAATTTAGCAGGGTCAAACAGCAATCCAGAACTGCGTAAAATCCAAGGCGAAATGGCGCCAAAAATGGCGGCCCACTCAGATAATATCAACTTAAACCCAGCGCTATTTGCCCGTATCGAAGCCATCTATAACGACCGCACCAACTTAGGGTTAACCCCAGAAGCCGTGCGTTTGGTTGAGGTGTATCACCAACGCTTTATCATGGCTGGCGCTAAACTTACCGATGAACAAAAAGTTAAAATCCGCGCGTTAAATGAAGAACAATCAACACTAACGAATGAGTTCTCTCAGCGTTTATTACGCTTAACCAAAGAAATCGCCGTTGTGGTGGATTCAAAAAGTGAACTTGCTGGATTAACCGACGGTGAAATAGCTTCAGCCGCGAACGATGCCAAAGCGGCCGGTCACGATGGCAAGTATCTGATTAACATCACCAACACCACTCGCCAACCTGTGTTGGCATCACTGGAAAACCGTGAGCTACGCCAGCGTATTTGGGAAGCCTCAGCGAACCGTGGCTTAACTGGTGAAAACGAAACTGCGTCACTCGTATCTCGTTTAGCGAAACTCAGAGCCGAGCGCGCAACACTATTAGGCTATGAAAACTGGGCAAGTTATCGATTAGCACCGCAAATGGCCAAAACACCCGAAGCGGTTTACAGCATGTTTGGTTCAATGGTGCCTGCGGTAGTTGCTAACACAGAGAAAGAAGCGGCCGACATTCAAGCCATGATCACTAAAACCGGTGGGAAATTTGAACTGGCACCGTGGGACTGGGAGTTTTACGCAGAAAAAGTTCGCCAAGAAAAATACGCCCTCGATGCCAATAGCATTCGCCCATACTTCGAGTTTAACCGTGTGCTCGAAGACGGCGTATTCTACACACTCAAAGAACTCTATGGCGTCACCTTAAAACCACGCCCAGATTTACCGGTTTACCATCCCGATGTGAAAGCCTACGAAATGTTTGATGCCGATGGCTCAAGCATGGCCATTTTCTACGCCGACTATTTTGCCCGTGAAGGTAAACGTGGTGGCGCTTGGATGAGTTCGTTCGTCGGTCAATCCTTCCTCGAAGGCACTAAACCTGTGGTCGTCAACGTGATGAACATAAAGAAAGCGCCCGAAGGTCAACCCACATTCGTCAGCTATAACGAAGTCACCACTATGTTCCATGAAATGGGTCACGGCACCCACGGCATGTTCTCTAAAGTGACTTATCCAAGTCTGGCGGGCACCTCGGTTTCACGCGACTTTGTCGAATTCCCATCGACGTTTGAAGAAGATTGGGCCGCCCATCCAAAAGTGTTAGCGAACTACGCGAAACACTATGAAACAGGCAAACCCATTCCCGATGAACTGCTGCAAAAACTGCTGAAATCAGGCAGCTTCAACCAAGGCTTTGACACTCTGGAATACATGGCCGCCGCATTAGTAGACATGGAATGGCATTCATTAAGCCCAGATACGCCGCTGCAAGATGTACCAACCTTTGAAGCCAATGCCCTGAAAAAGCACGGCTTAAACATCAGTGCCGTACCTCCGCGTTATAAGTCGACCTATTTTGCCCACGCCTTCCCCGGCGGTTACTCGGCAAGTTATTACGCTTATATGTGGAGTGAGATTTTAGCGGCGGATGCGTTTGCTTATGTACAAACCCAAGGCGGGCTCAATCGTGAAATAGGCATGAAGTACCGCAAAACGATCCGTGAAGTGGGTAATAGCATAGCGCCAATGGACGCCTACAAAAACTTCCGCGGACAAGAACCCACCACAGAAGGCTTACTTAAACGCCGCGGTCTAGATCAAGCACGCTAAGCTAAGAGTTGATAGCCTTAATGCGATAGGCTATAGATAAAGACAAACTCAGCCTTAACCAAAAAAATCAGCCAGCATAATGCTGGCTGATTTATTTTGACTTATTTGTCGTGAACGTTTGCAGTGAAAGGTTTCAATTAACGTCTAGCTAATTGCGCCTTTAGATTTGATTTTAAGTACGATAATACTGATCACAAATGCCACACTACAAGCCACTAAACCCGCGACAACAGACTCGGTAAATCCAAGTGCCACATAACCCACTAAGCTAATAAACGCCGCAATAAGTGCATAAGGTAGCTGAGTCACCACATGGTCGATGTGGTGGCAACTGGCGCCCGTAGACGACAAGATAGTCGTGTCGGAAATTGGCGAGCAGTGATCGCCAAATACAGCCCCCGCCAGCACAGAGGCAAGCATAGGCAACATCATGCCAGTGTGACTTCCCATCGCCATATCAGCAGCAATCGGCAACATGATCCCGAACGTACCCCAGCTAGTACCGGTTGAGAACGCGGTAATACCTGCTAGCACAAACATTAAGGCGGGTAAAAACGCGAACGGAATATTTCCTGTTGCTAAACTCGCCATAAACTTACCGGTTTCGAGTTGACCAATCACACCTGCGATTGTCCAAGCAAATAACAGGATGTAAATCGCCGGCAGCATAGAGCGAGCGCCCTGCACTATACCTTTGACTATCATCAATTTCTCAACGCCTTGCACTAAATTCAATATCAGCGAAACCGCTAGACCAATTAATGCACCAAAGAAAAGTGATGAACTGACATCGGTTTTCTCAAAAGCAGAAATAATATTAAATTCAATCCCTTCCGCCGCGAGTACTTGAGCGCCACTGTTAATCATGAAATAGAGGGTTGCAAATACCAACACGGTAATAGGCAGGAACAAACCTAAAATCTTACCGGTTTCGGCTTCAGGTAAATCCGCGTTCGCCCCAGGCGGTAATCCTTTAGACTCATCGTATAAATTACCACGTTGGGCATTGAGCTCATGCTCACTCATTGGCCCAACATCTAATCCCATAAAGACAACAAAAAGTAATAATAACAAGGAGAAGATTGCGTAAAAGTTCATCGGGATCATTTGAATAAAAATACTCAAATGACCCGTATCAGCAAAACCATGGGCAGTTAATATCCCGCCAATGAGTGCGATAATATAAGCGCCCCAGCTCGAAACTGGAGATATAACGCACACAGGCGCCGCAGTAGAATCTAATAAATAAGCTAACTTAGCGCGGGAAACATAATAACGATCGGTAACAGGTCGAGCGACCGAACCAACAACTAAACTATTGAAATAATCATCAATAAAAACTACACAACCTAAAAACATAGTCAATAGTTTAGCATCACGTTTATTACGTATATGTAAACGAGCCCAATCGGCAAAAGCCCGCGCGCTGCCACTTACGGTAATTAACGCTGTAATCATTCCCAGTACAATTAAGAAACCGAGAATATATAAGTTCCACGAATTTAGACCTTTATCAGTCCAAAAAAGCCCTTTAACGCCATTAAATACAAACTCACCCGTTGCTAAAGGTGAAAATTGATTGAGCAATAAAGCACCAATTAAAATACCTAACCCCAAAGAAAGCAGTACACGGCGAGTCAAGATCGCCAACACGATAGCCACCGCAGGCGGCAACAAGGAAAGTGCCGAATCGGCATAATTCATAACAGTCATTGATTATTATCTTCGTTAAATACGAATGGAGGGCGACTGAACTGGTGGGAAAAGGCAATAGATACCCAAGGTCACCTGTCCTATCAGTAGCGCTCCATAGTAACTATTCCCAATATCCATATCGGAAAATACTATGGCAGTGCTGCACCTATTAGGTACAACCCCAGCAGTTGATCGTGATAAATCGAACCACTTCGGCACCAAATCCTTTCGCAATCGATCAACGGAATCACCCTACTGATCACTACTAATATTTGGCGCGCCTCTACTTCTAAGAACGCCCTTGCACGGGCGTGAGGCACATAAAAACATAAGCGGCTTAGCAGATGCTACCGCAAAGCCACTTAATGTGACCTAGATCACAGATAAAATCAACTGAGACTTGTAATCAGCTCAGGAACCGCCTCAAACAGATCTGCAACGAGTCCATAATCGGCAACTTGAAAAATCGGCGCTTCAGGATCTTTGTTGATTGCAACGATGACTTTAGCGTCTTTCATGCCGGCTAAATGTTGAATCGCGCCAGAAATACCGACGGCAATATACAAGTTTGGCGCAACGATTTTACCGGTTTGACCCACTTGTAAATCGTTAGGCACAAAACCTGCGTCAACTGCAGCGCGTGATGCGCCAACTGCTGCACCGAGCTTGTCAGCAAGTTGCTCTAACATGCCGAAGTTTTCACCACTGCCCATGCCTCGGCCGCCAGATACAATAATGCCAGCATTGCCTAACTCTGGACGGGCAGAAACTGTCAGCGATTGAGAAACAAACTGAGTTCTCGCTTCAAACACTTTATCGAGTGTCGTCACAGCCGCACTGTTACCTTCTGGCGCAGCGTCAAATGCACTGGCGCGCACTGTCATCACTTTAATGACATCATGGCTTTGCACTGTCGCTAAGGCGTTACCCGCATACACAGGGCGCACAAAGGTATCGGCATTGACGACGGTAATAACTTCTGAGATTTGCGCGACATCTAATAATGCCGCAACGCGCGGAAGCGTGTCCTTACCTAAACTTGAAGCCGAGGCCAGAATGTGACCATAGTTTGGCGCTAAGTCCACCAGCAATTTGGCAAAATTTTCTGCTAAATGCGCTTCATACACGCTGGCATCGGCAACGAGTACTTGGCTAACGCCTTGTAGTGCCTGTGCCGCTTGGACAACCGCGCCACATTGGTGACCCGCAACTAAGACATGTACTTCATCGCCTATGGCACGGGCGGCGGTAACAATTTTTGCCGTATCGAGTTTCAGTGCAGCATTATCATGTTCAGCTAATACTAAAATGGCCATTTAGATCACCTTCGCTTCATTTTTTAACTTTTCAACTAGCTCAGCTACCGACGCTACCATGATGCCCGCTTTACGTTCAGCTGGCGGAGTGACCTTCACAATCGTTTGGTGACTCTTTAACGTCACGCCTAAGTCTGCCACAGTAAATACTTCTAATGGCTTACGCTTGGCTTTCATTATGTTAGGGAGTGAAGCGTAACGGGGTTCGTTCAAACGTAGATCAGCGGTCACGACAGTAGGTAAAGGCAGCTTGAGAGTTTGCATGCCGCCGTCAATTTCACGGGTGACTTGTAATGTATTCGCTTCTAATTTGATTTCTGAAGCAAAGGTCGCCTGTGGCATATCCATTAACGCGGCAAACATTTGGCCAGTTTGGTTATTATCACCATCGATGGATTGCTTACCAAAAATCACCAGCTCTGCTTGTTCTTTGTCTTGTACCGCTTTGAGCAATTTGGCGATAGACACTGGCACGAGCTCTTCTTCAGTATCGATATGAATTGCACGATCTGCGCCTAATGCAAGCGCGGTACGCAGTTGTTCCTGCACGGCTTTATTACCAATACTGACAACAACCACTTCAGTAGCGCTACCCGCTTCTTTTAAACGAACCGCTTCTTCTACTGCGATTTCACAAAAAGGGTTCAACGCCATTTTTAGGTTTGCAGTGTCAACACTTGTATTGTCAGCTTTGACCCTGACCTTCACATTGGCATCAACAACGCGCTTAACGGGCACCAATACTTTCATAGGGTTTCCTTCCTACACTTTCATGTACATGGACAAAACATTGGTTAATACCAATGCAGGATAGAGCAACTTTACGTCCTGTTAACGTTAACGTCAACCAAAGTCAAACGCCTGTTTGTATTTTTTAATCCGCTGCAACGGCCACTTTTTTGGACACTTATTTGAGGGAATAAGAAAAGTTCAAAAAATAAATAATATTTAATTTCCTTAAAACGCATAATTTTATTTGATTCGAGCTATATTAGTTTCTATCATTTAGGTGTTGTTCACCATTATCCTGTATTAAAAATAGAGTGGGACGAAAATAGATATGAGCGAATTTTTAGAGATATTAACTCACGGCCGTCGTTTTAAAGCTGCAGTAAAAGAACTTAGCGTTGAAGAGTTACGTGATTTAGCCGACAAATTAGATAAAATTTTAGTAGAACGCGAGTCTATGGCTGAGGAAGAAGAACAAGCCATGGCAGCTCGTAATGCTAAGATTGAAGAAATCCGTCAACAAATGGAAGCCGTTGGTTTATCAATTGATGACTTAGGTGGCGTAGCTGTTAAAGCTGCTGCGAAGAAACGCGCTCCTCGTCCAGCTAAATACCAAATTGAAGTTGACGGTGAAATGGTTCAATGGACTGGCCAAGGCCGTATGCCTACCGTATTTAAGAACGAGATCAACAAAGGTCGTTCTATGGAAGATTTCTTAATCTAATCCAACCAAGTGTGATGGCGCTAATTTGCCAACACCAGTTTGCATAAAAGCTCGCATTAATTGCGAGCTTTTTTATATCCATCAATCGTTTCAAACTTAAACAACAGCCGTTAATTCCGCACCTCACTCCCGCTCAAATTACGTTACAATTCAGCCTTAGTATTTACATCTGCTTTCAGTTACTCTTTGTTCACCCTCACTCGATTGAATAAAATAATGCAGATAAACAATAAGATAATGATAAGCTGCAGCATAATCGCTAGCTTAGTATCACAAACAACATTTGCCCAACTCAATACTGGAACAACATCCAGTAAACTCACTGCATTTACCCATGCTGAATTAATTATTGCCCCGGGAAAGCGTTTAAGCGATGCCACTTTATTAATTGAAAATAATCGAATTAAAGCCATTATTGAGCACAACGACATTCCCGCTGGCGCATTTAGAATCGATTTGAGTGGTTATACAATTTATCCCGGATTTATCGATCCTTTTACCGATTATGGGATTGAATTCGAATATCCCAAACTTAAGCTCACTCGCCCCGTCTATGATATAAAGCGTATCGGTGGTAATGCGGAAAATGGTGCAATTCATTCTGAAAAAGAATGGTTTAATTACGTTTACCCCAATAAAGAACGCGCAAAAGAGTGGATTAATAATGGTTTCACCAGTGTGCAAAGTAGCAAACTCGACGGTATCTTCCGTGGAACGGGTGTCAGCCTTTCATTAGCAGACAAAACGGCTAATGAAGTGATTTATCGCGCCCGCAGTCAACCTTTTATGGCATTTGATAAAGGTTCGTCTGAACAAGATTATCCCTCATCATTAATGGGCAGCATTGCACTTATTAGGCAAACCTTTGCCGATGCAAATTGGTATAACCAAAATAAAAACAAACCTGCCAATGGCGCAATAAACAATCAAGTCGAATTTAATATTGCCTTTGAGCGTTTAGATAATTTAGCCGATAAGCAAATTATCTTTGAAACCAAAAATCTCAACGACCAATTACGTGCAGCCCTGAAGGATCCCCTCATAAATCAGCCATAGCATAGCCATATTTGAGCAACTGATTGGCGAATAATACCCAGGCCGCCAGCAATTCTTTCTCCGTGATTTGATAATCAGGCCGCCTGAGTACCTCCAATCCCAAGCGAATCGTTGAGAGTACCGTTCGATGCCCAATGGTATTGGCCTGAAAATGCTTATCCCAGCCCTGTTGCTGTGCGTGTAAACCAACTAGCCACAACAGGCATTGAACCATC